>JBNMJK010000009.1:0-49469 GCA_050873765.1 Sodaliphilus sp. | reverse complement strand
TGCATACGAAGAGTTCTTTGAAGGTTACGCAACGCGCAGAAGGATAATGCAGTAGATAACTAACTAAATCGTAACCTATTACTATCAAGAGCAATTAACCTACGCTCATTTCCAATAAATTACACTCTTTTCGTAACTTCCGGGTGCAAAGTTACAAAAAACTTTAGCATTAGCCAATCATGTGCCCCAGAGCTGTGCTTCCTGCCCACACCCGCGGCCAAACAAACCTGACGCAAAAACTGAATGACTGTGATTGGCGTGCTTTTTTTATTGAAAAAGAACCGAAAATGGGGACAAATGGATAAAAATGGAAAAAAATGATTAACTTTGCAAACTACTATAAAAATCTAACTCAACTACTATTAAATTCAACACATTAAGATACAAAAAACATGAGGAGTAAAAAGGAAAACTCTTACATCAAGAAATTCACAATTCTTGTAGCCGCCACTGGCATCATCGCTGCACACAGCAGCCAAGTGATGGCGCAAGACAACAGCAACGGCGATGACAGGATGGAGGTGACACAGCTCGAAGGCTTAGACGACCTAAAAGGCATCGACATCACATCAAGCGACACCAAGAGATACTTCTCCACCGACCGCCCCGAAGACTTATCGAAGCAGGTGGTGATTTATAATGTGGGCGCTAAAAAGTTTCTTAACATTGGCAACTACTGGGGCACACACGCCACACTGAGCGATGTGCCACACATTTTCTGGCTGCAGCGCCACAGCGACGACAAGTACACCCACAACGAGTATGTGCGTTACCCCGAATCGGCGTCAGCCGTTTCTCCCATAGCCTACAAGAGCGTCATCACCTCGCTGCTCGGGCTCACATCTGTGAATATCGGCAGCATGGAGGGTAAGGCGAGAAGCCATGCGGCCTACACGGTGGCGAAAATCGTGAATAGCGACGGCTCGGAAAGCGCCATCACATTCACAGACCAATCCACAAGCAAAAGCGTGACCTGCTCTGCCGACGCGCCTTACAGCCCCAATGGGGACAAGTTCACGTCGAGCGACATCGGTATTGACTTCTTCAACCAGCAGTTGGTGATGGAAATGGACCTCTCCGATGTCACCGACAGCAAGAATTTGGAGAACCTGCTCACCATTGGCCAAAACATTAGCAACTTTAACCTGAGCGGCACAAAACTGCACTTCTACATACAGAAGAAATCCAACGGCTATTTATTAAGAATACAGTCGGTAATCAATGGTCACCACAGCACAAACGATGTGTGTGACTATTCGCTCACCACACCTGTAGTAAAGGTGGCGTTAGATGCCAACGGACTGTATGTGAATGGCCAGCGCACATTCTACTCCGGACTTCCGGTGTGCGCGCCACTCACACACGCCTCGGCACTCACCGTGGCCAACACCTATGGCGATGGCAGCAGCCATGCCACATGCTCCGATTTGAAGCTCTTGGCACCACTGCAACCCACCGATTTGCTTGCCGGCGACATCACCCTGCCAGAGACCGGCACCACCACCAAGGCCACCGACGGCAAGTACGCCCCCGACGGCAAGAAATTCCTCACAGAGACAGAGGTGGACTTCAACTCGCAGAAGCTGATTGTGGACATTGACATGAGCACCGCCACCCACTCCACCGACAAAAACGAGAACACCCTCTCAATCGGTGGCGACATCAAGGCGTGGAAATCCACCACAGCCCCTAACGTGCACCTCTATTTCTTTGGTTGGCCCAAACTTAACGACCAAGGGAAGTACGGCTCAAACGCTGACTATCAGAAGGATAAAGGCTATCGCTTCCAAATCGACTTCACCAGCCAAAGTGGGCAATATCAAAACTATCGCGACCAGGCAACTGAAGATATGGGATTAAACAGAGGTTTATATATCCCTATGGAAAATCTCACCACCATCAGCACTGCCGACGGTGAAAAGCAGGTGGTGCGAGTGGAGCTGAGCAAAGAAGGCGGCTTGGTAGTGGGTGGCAAAAAAATAGAGGATGCCTCTACAAAAGCATATCTCGACGCAATACTTTCTCTATCCCATATAGAGGTGGGCAGCGCAGAAGGTGCCGTAAGAAGCCACTCTGTATATTACGGTATGCGCACAGAGAACTTGGCGAGCGCTCCTGCCGACCAGACGCTCACCACCACCACTACGGCTGGCGGCTTCACCTCGGAGCAATTCACACTCGGCGACTGGTCGTTTGCCACCACTATCGACGTGACTTCCTGCCAGAAAGCGGGCGAAACAGCGCTCACCATCGGCAAGAGCGTAAATGAGTGGAACACCGCCGACCCTGGACATGAGAATCTGCACATGCTCTACCACAGCAAAACGTCTGACGGCCGCTATGTGCTGCAAGTGTCGTATGTGGCACCGAACTACAGCGAAGACCTCAACACACGCTACATTGCCTCTGCCGACGGCAAGTTCAGCGTGAATTATTCCAATAAAAAAGGACTTTACATCAATGGCACGCCAGTGTTCCTCGCCGACAATGTGACAAAGGGTAACACCGCTTCGTATGTGGCTGGCAAGGAAAACGACATCGTGCTCTTCACTTCCGACGACTGTGGCCACTTGCTCATCGGCCCCGACGGAAAATATGAAGTGAACGAGAAGAGCGGAAAGGGCGTGAAGGAGCCACAGTTAACCTACCTGTTCTCTGAAGATAAAGATGGCACATTCCCCGTGTTCATCACCATGCGCAATGTGAAGGAAAAGACCAGCGATGGCCGTGAAGGCAAATTCTTGGCCTGGACTTCATCGAAAGAGCACAAGGGCAACTACGGCAACATTGGTATCTACACCGACCGCGGTCTGCCTGAAGACGTGAACAACCCCGACCTGTCGGTGGGTCTGGCTCAATGGACGTTTACCCCTGTGGAGCACTGCGAAGCCGCGAATGGCAACATCTACAATATGTCGATCACGGTGAAGCACGACATTCTTGCCGAGCGCAAAAACAAGGAGGCCTCTAAAGGCTACGAAGTGTATTCAAAGCCTGCCGGCACCACGCTTTATCTGGCAGCCAACAAAGACTACATTTACTCTGGCGACCTCTTAGACGCCAACTACGGCTGCTACTACAACGACCCCACCGAAAGCCTCATCACCGATATCAACAGCGCCGAAGGACGCGAGTTGAGCGAATTGGGCGACGATGGGCTGAACAGCGCCTACACCCACTGGAAGGTGTTCAACCTGGCTGAATACTACAAGCTGTTTGAAAGCCAGGCGAGTGAAATGACGAATATGCTCGACCTCTCCTTCTGGCTCAAAGACCCAGACTTCAAGCGTGAGCAGGCCGACCTCCGCTACTGGAAAATCGACGACGAGCTGGCCAACGGCAAAACCCACATCGGCTATGATGAGTGCTACAAGGTGACTACCGACCAGGTGGAATACAAGGGCGCCACCGACGCTCTTCACAATGCTGCCTTTGCCAAAACCAGCAACCATGCCCGCTATATGGGTGTGGAAGTGAAAAGCGAAGGCAGCAAGGGCCGTTTCTACCAGGAAGTGAACGTGAACTATGCCGGATGGTACTCCATCACCTGCCAGGGCATGAGCAACGCTGGCGCAAAACTGTTTGTGCAGATGGTGGGCGACAATGGCGAGAGCGTGCCCATCACAGTGCCATTGGCCTATGTAAACACGGCTGAGCGCGAGCGCCTGAACGCCACAAGCTACTCTGCCGATGCTCTGCCAGGCTGGCCCTACGACTGGCTGGAAGCAGGTGGCGTGAAAGAGGGTATGCCCTTCTACAATGCGCTTGTCGACCTCAACGACAAGAACCTCAACGAGGGCAAAAACGTGGAGAAATACAAGGCACAGGTGTCGTTCTACATCGACCCGAAAATGGTGCTCGAAGCTGAAGGCCAGAAGTTGCGCTTCGGTATCATATTCGATGGCGACGACTCGCAGGCCACTGCCAACGGTGAGACCGTGGCGACCGACGATGAATGGACGGTGTTCGACAACTTCCACCTGCTCTTTGGCGGTAATTCCGAGGAGCCTTACCTCATCATCGACGAGGACCACACCAACCTCGACCACATCACCACCACCATTCACCACTACACTCTGCGCCCGATGCTGCTGCACCGCACGCTCAACCCAGGCAAGTGGAACTCGATTATTCTGCCAGTATCGCTCACCAGGTCGCAGTTCTACACCACTTTCGGTGAAGGTGCCCGACTGGCAGAGCCAGAAAAGGTTTACCAGACGGAGAACCAGGCGAAACCCGGATCGGGTGAGATGGTGGACTGCGTCAACTTTAAGAATGTGACGGCTTCTAACGCCGACGATGAGATGCTCAAAGCCAACACGCCTTACATCATCATGCCAGAGAATGCCGATGGCGGCGACACTGAGGAATACACAGCGCGCCTCTTCACCCGAGCCAGCAATGGTAAGGACTACATCACCGTTGTTTCGCCAGCGCGCCACTTCTTCGTGAAGGACGTGACACTGGAAGGCAGAAAGACTGATGATTCACAGCAATATTTCTACGAATTCCCTGCCGACTACTCCTACGCTAAAACCTACACAGAGGAAGGCGTGAAGGCATACGGCACCATCTGCCAGAACTACACTACCGGTGCCGATGGCAACAAAACCATCATTGAAGGCCGTCCTAACCTCAAAGGCAGCTACGTGCTGAGCGACAACAACACGCTGGTTAAAGCCGACGAGGAGTATGCCACTAAGGGATTGCGGTGCTGGTTCGACATCACTTCGGAAGACGAGAAAATCTACATCACCATCGACGGCGATGTGCCTACATCGGTCACCGACATCGTGAGCGACAACGATGCAGCAGCCAACGGCCGCTACGCCAAAGGTGTGTATAACCTCTTTGGCCAGAAGCTGAACGCCGACGGCAACACCGATGGTCTGTGCCCTGGCATCTACATTGTGAACGGCAAGAAGACGGTGATCACAAAGAAGTAACGATTTTCCCCTTCAGGCCAAGAGCCAAAGGATAAAACACTAAATACAGAAGGCTGTGCCTGCAATCACGCAGAGCACAGCCTTTTTTCATACCCCCACCAGCCCAAACATGGCAGGGACGCGGCATGCCGCGTCCGCCTATAATTCAGGTAATCAAGTGGGCAACACACTTATCAGCTGTTTCATCAATGATTTTTCCCCTCGCCTGGGCGGACGTGGCATGCCACGTCCCTGCGGTCCACATTCCACATTTCCTTCAACTTCTAATCTCTAATTTCCAACTTCTAACTTCTAATCTCAAACTTCTAATTTCTAATCTTTGTTTTTGCCAGAAAAAAAACTATCTTTGTAGATTAGAATTATTGTAAGCCACGATGGACTATTCACCCACACTTGCCATAATAGTGCCCTGCTACTGCGAGGAGGAGGTGCTTCCCAGCACCAATACCCAACTGTGCGCCTTGCTCAATGGCATGGTTGCTAGCAGTGTGGTGTCGGGGCAAAGCCGTGTGATGTATGTCGACGACGGCAGCACCGACACCACATGGGCGCTGCTCAAGTCCTACGCCAATGCCCATCATGAGGTGTGCGCCGTGAAGCTGTCGGGCAACTTCGGCCACCAAAACGCCATCATTGCAGGCATGGAAACGGCACTCGCAGCAGAAACCGACATTTTCGTGACCATCGACGCCGACCTTCAAGACGACGTGAACGCCATTCCCAAAATGGTGGAGAAATATACGAAAGGATATGAAATTGTGTATGGCGTGCACTCCGGGCGCAGCACCGACTCGTGGTTTAAGCGCAACACAGCTCTTGCCTTCTACCGCCTGATGCACCACTTAGGCACAAAGTCGGTCTATAACCATGCCGACTTCCGTCTGATGGACCGCCGCACCGTGGGCGAGCTGCTCCGCTACCCCGAGCGCAACCTCTTTATGCGTGGCATCGTGCCGCTATTAGGATTCAAAAGCGCCATCGTGGAATATGAGCGGAGCGAGCGCACCGCAGGCACCACCAAGTATCCACTCTCCAAAATGATAAGTTTTGCCATCGACGGCATCACATCATTCAGCATACGCCCCGTGCGGCTGGTGCTCACCATGGGCATCGTGTTCGTGTTTATCGCCATCATCATCTTGGGCTATGTGCTCTACTCCAAATTCAGCGGCCATGCCGTGAGCGGCTGGTCGTCGATGATCCTGTCGATGTGGTTTATTGGAGGCTGCGTGCTCATCGGACTGGGCATCGTGGGTGAATACATCGGCAAAATTTACATCGAGGTGAAAGGCCGACCACGCTATCACATCGACACGGTGGCAGGCTTTAGGCGCACCGGGGCAAACACTACGGAAACCAATACATCAAACAATAGCAAAAATAACAACCCAACTGTTAAGTTATGAAGAAACAGACATTATTAGCAGCAGTCCTGATGGGAGCAAGCGGCATGATGGCCATGTCGGCACAAGCCCCGCTGTGGCTGCGTAATGCCCAAATCTCGCCCAACGGACAGGAAATCGTGTTCACCTACAAGGGCGACCTCTACAAGGTGGCAGTGGGCGGAGGCCATGCGCTTCAGCTCACAAGTCTCCCATCGTATGAAACCGCCCCGGTATGGAGCCCCGACGGCAAGCAGATTGCCTTCGCCAGCGACCGCAAGGGCAACTTCGACGTGTATGTGATGCCTGCCCAAGGCGGCACGCCAAAGCAAATCACGTTCAACTCCGCCAGCGAGACCCCTACCACCTTCTCGCCCGACGGCAAGTATGTGTATTTCTACGCCGCCATTCAAGATCAGGCCAAGAACATCATGTTCCCGAGCAGGAGCATGATGGAGCTTTACAAAGTGCCTGTGGCAGGCGGACGCACGCAGCAAGTGCTCGGCACGCCTGCACAAGATGTGAGCTTCGACAAGAGCGGCAAGTTCTTCCTCTATATGGACGTGAAGGGCGGTGAAGACCCGCTACGCAAGCACCACACCTCCTCCATCACCCGCGACGTGTGGCGCTACGATGTGGCCATCGGCAAGCACACCAACCTCACCAACCGCGGTGGCGAAGACCGCACTCCGGTGCTCAGCCCCGACGGACAGACGGTGTATTTCCTGAGTGAGCGGAACGGCGGATCATTCAATGTGTGGAAATTTCCGCTAAGCAATCCTTCAAAGGCCACCGCAGTCACCACATTCAAGGGCAACCCCGTGCGCGGTCTTTCCATGGCAAGCAACGGCACGCTCTGCTACTCCTACGACGGTGAGATCTACACCCAGACCGATGGCGGCAAGCCCAAAAAGGTGGCCATCAATCTTTTCCACGACGATGGCGACTCCATCAGCATCATCAACTACACGCGCGGAGCCACAAGCGGCGCAGTGTCGCCCGACGGCAAGCAGGTGGCATTTGTGGTGCGTGGCGAGGTGTTTGTCACCTCTGTTGACTACAACACCACCAAGAAGATTACCGACACGCCCGAAGCCGAAGCCGATGTGTGCTGGGGCCCCGACAACCGCACACTCGTGTATGCCAGCGAGCGCAGCGGCAACTGGCAGCTCGTGAAGGCCACCATCAGCCGCAAAGAAGACCTCAACTTCCCCAATGCCACCATCATCAAGGAAGAAATCATAGCACCAAGCAGCAAGGTGGACCGCAAGTCGCCACAGTTCTCGCCCGACGGCAAAAAATTAGCCTTCATCGAGAATGGCGAGCGCCTGATGGTGATGGACCTCAAGAGCAAGGCCATCACTCAGGTGACCGACGGCTCGCAGTGGTTTGGCACTGAGGGCAGCTTCAACTACAGCTGGAGCCCCGACAGCAAATGGTTCGCTCTCGAATTCATTGGCAATGGCCGCGACCCTTACAGCGACATTGGCATCGTGAGCGTGAACGGCGGAAAAATCACCAATATCACCAACAGCGCCTACATCAACCTCCAGCCACGCTGGGTACTCAACGGCGGCGCCATCATGTTTATCAGCAACCGGTTCGGCTTGCGCAGCCAGGCCTCATGGGGCTCGCAGGACGATGTACTGCTGGCTTTCGTGAACGAAGAGGCTTTCGACCGCTACCGCCTCAGCAAAGAGGAAATGGAGCTGTGCAAAGAGTCGGAAAAGGCTGAAAAAGCTGAAGCCGACAAGGCAGCCAAAGACAAGAAGGGCAAAAAGGACGACAAAAAAGACGCCGACAAGAAGGACGAGAAAGCCAAGGACATTGCGGTGGAACTCGACAAGATTGCAGACCGCGTGGTGCGCGTAACGCTCAATTCAAGCGACCTTGCCGGCTGTGCCATCAGCAAAGACGGCGATGTGCTCTACTACCTGTCAAGGGTGGAAAAGGACTACGACCTGTGGAAAATGGATCTGCGTAAAAACAGCACCCAACTTATCAACAAGATGAACAGCAAGTGGGCCGACATTCAGACCGACAAAGATGGGAAAAACTTCTTCATTCTCGGCGGAAGCGGCATGAGCAAGCTGAGCGCCGACAAGCTCACTCCTATCACCTACACCGCCACCGTGAAGATGAACCGCGCCCGCGAGCGTGAATACATGTATGAAGACGTGCACCACCAAGTGGCCAACCGCTTCTACAACACCAACATGCACGGCTGCGACTGGGAAGGCACCATCAAGCACTACCGCAAGTTCTTGCCGCATATCAACAACAACTACGACTTCGCCAACCTCCTGAGCGAGGTGCTGGGCGAGCTCAACGCCTCACACACCGGCGGACGCTATTATCCTAACGGCGGCGTAGAGACCACTGCCCAACTTGGCCTGCTCTTCGACTGGAACTACACCGGCAAGGGTCTGAAGGTGGACGAGGTGATTGAATACGGCCCATTCGACCGCGCGAAATCGAAAGTGCGCCCCGGCACCATCATCACCAAAATCAACGGTCAGGACATCACCGTGCAAAACGACTACACCACCCTGCTCAATGGCCAGGTGGGCAAGAATGTGCTCGTGAGCTGCAAAAATGCCGCTGGCGAGTGGGACGAAGTGGTGAAGCCCATCAGCACCGGCACCAACAATGCCCTGCTCTACAAGCGCTGGGTGAAGCGCCAGGAAGCGCTCTGCGACAGTCTTTCAGGCGGCCGCTTGGGCTATGTGCACCTGCAGCAGATGAACGACAAGAGTTTCCGCGAAATCTACGAGAAAGTGCTCGGCAAGTTCAACAAGAAGGAAGGTATCGTGATCGACACCCGCTTCAATGGCGGCGGCCGTCTGCACGAAGACATTCAGATTCTTTTCAGCGGTGAGAAATATCTCACTCAAGTGGTGAGAGGACGCGAGGCGTGCGACATGCCAAGCCGCCGCTGGAACCGCCCCACCATCATGCTCCAGTGCGAGGCCAACTACAGCAACGCCCACGGCACGCCTTGGGTTTACAAGCACACTGGCATGGGCAAGCTCGTGGGTATGCCAGTGCCTGGCACCATGACCAGCGTGAACTGGATCACGATGCAGGACGAGAGTCTCATCTTTGGTATCCCCATTATCGGTTACCGCCTCGCCGACGGGTCGTATCTCGAAAACCAGCAGCTCGAGCCCGACATCAAGGTGGCAAACGATCCGGCTGTGATCGTAACTGGCCGTGACCAGCAGCTCGAAGCCGCAGTGAAAGAACTTCTCCGCGAAATCGACGCTAAAGCTAAAAAATAAACATACTTTTTAACCCCAAACAGCAAGAAGCGTCGAAATCCATCCATACTTGATTTCGACGCTTCTTTTTCTTTTTAAAAACCAATTTTGAACTTATGAGTTTATATGATTTAATCACCGAAATTATTGGCTACACGGCATCTATCTGCATGGTGCTGGGCTACCTGCCACAATTAGTGCGCACGCTGCGCACACGAAAGACCGACGACATCGCCCTCGGCACATTCCTGCTGATGGGCATAGGCGGACTGTTTTTCTGCATTCAAGGATTCTTAATCCACAACTGGCCGCTATTTCTGTGCAACCTCTGCACCACCGCCATGAGCTCGGTGATCTTCACCATCAAGATGCACAACGACTTCTCCAAACACAAAAACCACTAACTCTTCAAAAATAGGTTTTCACAGCAAACAGGAACTGGTCAATAAAAATCTTCTTGAATGCTGCTATATTATTCTGCTCATAGAACATAAGCATAGCCTTCTTGTAGTCGATGGAGTCCACTGTACGAAAAGATATCGGGCAATATCCATTTGCTATAAGAATGGCATTGCTCGTGATTCGAGCAGTGCGCTTGTTCCCGTCCACAAAAGCCTGAATGTACGAAAGCAGCACTAATGCCAAAATTGCTTTTTCAAATACGTTTTCTTTTCCATTTATCAAAATGCAAGTATCTTCCAATGCCTCACGAATCTGAAATTCATTGTCAAGAGGACGATAGTTGGTGCCCGTCACGCCTACACGATGATGGCGGATATTTCTATCCACGCCAAGTTCCTTGGTCAATATAGAATGAATGTCTTCAATTCTATGCACCGATATTTCTTTCAGATAATCGGGAACATCAAGCACAAAATCAAGCGCATCCTTATGATTCAGCAGCATAATGGCCTCTTCTTTTGTTTTTCCTGAGGCCGTCTGTTTATCTTTCAGCAGTCGTTCCGTTTCCAAAAGAGAGTAAGTATTTCCTTCTATTTGTGACGATTTCCACGACAGATCCACCCCAAGGCGTTCCATTTCCCTGCGGTATTCTAAATCCGACAATGAGCCTGTATTCTTCTCAAATTCATTTTGTGCCGCAGTTAGCACCGACATTTCTTCTTTTGAAAAAATCTCCACCTTTGGCAAAACTTCACGAATCAATTCAAAATTAAATGACTCCTGCACTTCACGTTCATCAATTTCTTTATCAAAATAAGTAGCCAAATTTAAAGGCATGGTCACATGAGCTTGTGGAGTGAGCCTGTATTTCGTAGCTGGACCACGCCCAACAATTTCAATGCTACCATTCTTGACCGCCTCTGAAATTAACCTCTTCATAGTGCTGTCACTTGGCGTCTCTGTGATGCCTGCCATTATCTCAGTCCTATTTGATAAAGGATGATAATGCAGATATTGGAGTATTTCCACATCTATTGTCATATTCCACCTATTTTTATTCGGGTCAAAAATAGTCATTTTTTTGCAATAATCGGGTCAATTTGAGCCGATTTTGTGCATATTTCAAGCTATTTTGAGCCAATTCGACATTAAAAAACATTGAATATTAGGTGATATTCGTGCGATTCGTGGTATTCTCTATGAGGGGGACTGGGCACTCTGGCGCAGAGCGAAATAGCCAAACAGGCAGGAGAGCGCAGTGCCTGCCACAAACACGATGGCGGTGCTGTGAACCGGATTGCCGAGAGCCACCAAGGGAGCGGTGAGTGCACCACTCACGAAACCCATGGCGCCAAACAGCGCCGAGGCTGTGCCCGCCTGCTTGCGCTCGCTCTCCAGCGCCATGGTGGTGGACGCGGTGAGCGTGAATCCCAAGAACAGCAGCATAGCGCACAGAGCCACCTCGTAGGGCCAGAAGCCTAAGTCAAGAAACAGCACCACGGCCTCAAGCACACTGAACGTGAGCATACCCACACAACTCACTTTCACCCCGGTGGTGGCTTTTTTGAACTTTGCCGCACCGCCCGCGCCCAGGGCAATGAAGATGCCGTTGACCGACAGAGCCAAGCTGGCCTGCATGTGGTCGGTGTAGCCATAGTGGCTCAGTATGCTCCACACTGAGGCAATGTTGCCAAACAGAATCATCTCGGCGGTGCACTGATGTAGCACGTAGAGCACATACTGCCTGTTGCGCGCCACTTTGCCATAAAGGCGGAATGTGGCCAGCAGCGGCCTGCCCGTGCGGCGGCCATCGGGGAGCGACTCACGCAAATAGTAAGTGCCCACGGCCATCAGCAGTCCAATGCCTGCCAGCATATAGAACACGCCTTGCCATCCAGCTGCGGCGGCCACCAAGCCGCTCGCCATCGGAGCCACTATCGGCGCTATGCCATTGATGGTGCCCGTGATGGCAATCACCGTCATCAGTTCATGTCCCTTGAAATTGTCGGCAGCTATAGAGCGTGATATCACAATGCCTCCCGCACCGCCAAAGCCCTGCACAAACCGCAGCGTCACAAACATCTCCATATCGGTGGCGAAAGCCACGGCCAGCGACGCGAGAAAAAACAGCGTAACCGCCAAAATGAGCGGACGGCGGCGGCCATACTTGTCGCTCAGCGGGCCGAGCACCAGCTGTCCGGCGGCAAGCCCCACCATACTCGCGGTCAAGCCCATATTGGCCACCGCCTGTGTGGTGTGGAAATAGGAGGCCACTAAGCCGAGAACTGGGCCGAGGGTGTTGTTGATGAGGGGGGCGAACGCCGTGAACGCTCCCAGCAATATCAATAAGAAAATCTTGTATCTTCTATCCATCAATAATATTAAAAGTAACTATTCCGCAGAAGTTGCTCCGCCAGCCTGCTTATAGGCCAGAGGCGACATACCCGTCATCTTCCTGAAAAACTTGCCCATGCTCGACTGGTCGGCGAATGCATACTTATACGAAATTTCCTTCAGCGACAGTCCACTAATCAGAATCTCGCGTTTCAGTTTTGAAATCAGAATTTGAGAAATCAGTTCTTTCGCGCCCTTCTCAGCCTTTTGCTTGCAGATGTCGCTCAAATATTTGGTGGTGATATTGAGCTTGTTGGCATAAAACGCCACCTCATGCTCCCTGTCGCTGTGCTCCGACACCAGCTGCACGAAATCGCGGAAATAGGTGTCGGCCATAGTATATACATGCACCTCATCGACATTGCCTGAGTTCACCTCGCACTCCGCCATCACCAAAATCATACTGCGGAAAATGCTTCCCGATAGGCCCACATAGTGCTTGCTGTCCTTCATCGTGTCGTACATGTAGAGGCTGGCCATCAAATGATTGAGCAGCGCCCACTCCTGCTCGTCGGTCACCTGCTTCACAGGGTTGGCAAAGAGAGCACCCAGCATCTTCACAGGCACGCCCACAGCAATGTCGCGCGAAAACGACTCCGCCAGAAGCAGCACCCACGCCTTGAAGTCGGCCGACACGTTCAAAATCTTGGTCTGATACACTTGCGAGCCAAGCAGGCGCGACCCTTTGGTGAGTGTCACTCGCTGCATATTGCCCTCAATCTCTGCCCGTCCTTCTTCACAAAGCACCAGCATATTCATGCGCGGCTCATTGGGCAACTCTTCATTTTGGTAATTCTGCACAGAGGCGTCGATATGGAATATTGCATATCCATTGGCGCGCAAAGTCTGTTTTAAATCAATCATCAATTTGCATTTTGCCTACAAAAATAGGCAAAACCACGGAATAATTATCCCTATTATGCATCTTTTAACAAATTTCACCGCCCACGGAATGTGGCCGTTTCGTGAATTGGCGGAAAATCTGTAACTTTGCACCTTAAAATCAGATTTCCTTTTTTTATTTATTACAGAAGCATCATGGCAGAAGAAAAGACTACCACGGTAAAGATAGAGACGCTGGGCTGCAAGCTCAATTTCTCCGAAACAGCCACCATCAGCGCTCTGCTTGCCAAACGTGGCATCACCCCCGCTAAAGAGGGCGATGTGCCATCGGTGTGCGTGGTGAACACCTGCAGCGTGACTGAGCTGGCCGACAAGAAGTGCCGCCAGCATATCCGCAGCCTCATCAAGCGCTACCCCGATGCGCTGATGGTGGTGACCGGATGCTACGCCCAGCTGAAAAGCCAGGAAATAGCCGCCATCGACGGCGTGGACATCGTGCTCGGAAGCGAGCAGAAGCTCCACATTGCCGAATATGTGGACCGCTGGCTCCAGCACCACCAGAAAGAGGTGGCGGTGACTCCTCACAGCCATATTCATCAGTTCAGCCCATCGTGTGAGCGTGGCGACCGCACCCGCTACTGGCTGAAGGTGCAAGACGGCTGCGACTACTTCTGCACCTACTGCACCATTCCCATGGCCCGTGGCCGAAGCCGAAGCGGCACTATCGAGAGCCTGGTGGCACAGGCGCGCGAGGTGGCGGCCGAGGGCGGAAAGGAAATCGTGATTACGGGCGTGAACATCGGCGACTTTGGCAAAAACACCGGCGAGCGGCTCATCGACCTGCTGCGTGCCTTCGACGGCATCAAGGAGATTGAGCGCTTCCGCATATCAAGCATTGAGCCCGACTTGCTCACCGACGAGATTATAGAATTCTGCGCCCATTCCCGTGCCTTCATGCCACATTTCCACATTCCGCTCCAGTGTGGCAGCGATGCCGTGCTCAAGCTGATGCACCGGCACTACGACACCGCCCTTTTCGCCCACAAGATTAAGCGGATTCGCGAACTTATCCCCGACTGCTATGTGGGCGTGGACGTGATGGTGGGCAGCCGTGGCGAAACTCCTGAATATTTTGAGGAGTCGGTCATGTTTATCGAGAGTCTGCACATGCAGCACCTCCATGTGTTCCCCTACAGCGAGCGCCCCGGCACCATGGCGCTGCGTATTCCCTACATCGTGCCCGACAAGGAGAAGAAAGAGCGCGTGGCACGCATGATGCAGCTGAGCCAGAAGCAGGAGCGGCGCTATATTGAGCGCTACATCGGCACCGTGCGCCCCGTGCTTTTTGAGCAGGCGCACCCCGATGCACCCATGCACGGCTTCACCGACAACTATATCCGCGTGAACATTCCCACATGCGAGGCGCTCGTCAATCATGTGGCCGACGTGAGACTGGTCCGCATCTGCGACGACCTTTCGGTTGACGCGGAAGTAATCACACAGCACACTCCTGAATGATGATGAAAGCCCGACTGCAAAACATACTGCTTGCGCCACTCGGCTGGATGCTCCACCTTTTGGCGTTTATGCCCTGGTGGTGGATCTGGCTCAACGCCGATGCGCTCTACTTCATTGCCTACCGGCTGCTGCGCTACCGCCGGAAGGTGGTGCGAAAAAACCTTGTGGAATGTTTCCCTGAGAAAAGTGTGGCTGAAATCAAGCAGATTGAAAAGCGCTTCTACCACCACTTCACCGACTACTTTTTTGAAACGGTGAAGATGCTGCACATGAGCGAGGCCGACATGAAGAAGCACATGGTGTTTCGCAACATTCACTTTGTGAACGATGCCTACAAAGCGGGGCAAAGCACGATGCTCTATGCCGCGCATTACTTCAACTGGGAATGGCTCACAAGCATATCGCTGTGGTTCGACGACGAGCTGAAAAGCAGCAAGCACCTGGCGGGTCAGGCCTACCACCCACTCGAGAACCAGTGGTTCGACCGCTTTTTCCTGAATCTGCGCAACCGCTTCACCACCTGCATTCCCAGCAACGAGGTGCTCCGAGCCATGATTGAGGCCAAGCACGAGGGCAGACTGATGACGCTCGGCTTCCTCAGCGACCAGCACCCCCTGCCTGGCCACAAGGGCGTGATCACCAAATTCCTCAACCACCCTACCGACTTTATCAACGGCACCGAGGCCATTGCCCGGAAATTCGACATGCAGGTGCTGTATTTCCATACGCGGAAAATACGCCGGGGCTACTACGAGTGCACACTCGATCTGATGTGTCCACACGCCAAAGAGCAGCCAAAAGACGCCATCACCCTGCTCTACGCCCGTATTCTCGAGCGCCACATCACCGACGACCCCTCGCTGTGGATGTGGACCCACAACCGCTGGAAGCGCCCCGTGCAATACCCCACCACTGATAAAAAAAATTGAAAATGATATGAAACCTGTAGCCGTCATTATCCTCAACTGGAATGGAGCAGCCCTGCTGCGCCGCTATCTGCCAAGTGTAATCGCCAACACCAATACCGACATTGCCGACGTGATTGTGGCCGACAATGGCAGCACCGACGAGAGTGTGCGTGTGCTCCAAGAGGAGTTCCCTACCGTGAAAACACTGCTCTTCGATGAGAACTGGGGATTTGCCGAGGGCTACAATAAATGCGTGAAGCAAACCGCCTACAAATACACGGTGCTGCTCAACAGCGATGTGCGCACGCCTGCCAAATGGCTTGAGCCGCTCTATGCCTATATGGAGGCTCACCAAGACGTGGGGGCTGTGCAGCCAAAGCTGCTGAAGGACTACGGTCCCGACGACCCAAGGCTCACTTTTGAATACGCGGGAGCAGCCGGCGGCTTCATCGACAAGCACGGCTACCCCTATTGCAAAGGGCGCATTTTTGGCACCGTTGAGAACGACCACGGGCAGTACGACGGTGAGGTGGCCGACATTTTCTGGGCCACTGGGGCGTGCTTCATGGTGCGCAGCGAGGTGTATCTGAAAGTGGGCGGACTCGACAAGGATTTCTTTGCCCACATGGAGGAGATTGACCTCTGCTGGCGGCTGCTCAACGCCGGCTACCGCAACTGCTGTGTGCCGCAGAGCTGCGTGTTTCACCTTGGCGGCGGCAGTCTGCCACAAGGAAATCCACGAAAAACTTACCTCAATTTCCGCAACAATCTGCTCCTGCTCCACAAAAACCTGCCAGCTGCCGACGCGAAAAAAACGCTTCTTATCCGCCGCCTCTACGACACGCTTGCCTTTTTCCAAAGCATTGCCAGTGGCCACTTTGCCGACGCGCGGGCCATCATTCGCGCGCATCGCCACTTCCGCACCATGCGCAAGCAGTATGCACAGCCTGCCACGGAGAACCTGTTGAAGAAGTTCCCCGAAGGGCACCGCAACATCATTGTGGACTACTACCTTCGCGGCCACAAAACCTACACCGCCCTCAAATAGTCCTTATCCATTCAAAAGGCAAGTTCTCCAATTTTCATTAACCACAAACACAAGACATTCACAAACAGAACAGTGAAAAAGAAAAAGTGAATTATCTTTTTGTGCATATTGCTTCACGCCAGAGCCATCGGGTTTGGGCATTTATTTCTTTGAAACATTTCCTGTAGAAAATTTTTACAATATTTTCAACTTAAAATATGTTAATATTATATTGAACTAATTCTATAATTGCTTCGTTTTGTGTATTTTTGCAACACACAAAAAAACATCAATATGACAGAACTAACGAAAAGAATAGCAAGCATACATGAAGGCCGCATATTCTTCATATCAGACTTCTCTAATAATCTGAACGGAAACGAGAAGGTCGTTAGCCGTGCCATATCCGCTGAAGAGAAAAGAGGCAATGTGGTCAGGCTGGCTAATGGTGTGTTCTTTCGTCCAAAAAGCACACGGTTTGGAATAGTGTATCCTTCCGCCGACGAAATGGTAAAAGCCATAGCCCGCCGCGACAAGTGTAAAGTGCTACCTTGTGGCATGACAGCCCTTAATATATTGGGATTATCGACACAAGTGCCTACCAAATACACCTATCTAACGTCGGGTAGTAGCCGGAGATTGAAATTAGGTGACCGACAAATAGTGCTGAAAAGAAGCGTTCCCAAAAATTTTGCCTTCAAAACGATGTTAGGAGCCTTACTGATGCAAGCCCTAAAAAGTTTAGGAGATAAGAATATCGGGGAGCAAGAGTTAGAGCAAATACGGAAACTCATACACAAAGAAAAACGAATGGAAACATTCAAACACGACCTCTTGTTGATGCCGGCATGGATAAGAAAACTATTAACAGAAGTCACCATCAATATCAATAACAAACTATGACACTCTGGGCAAAACATACAAAAGCCGAGCGCGTGGCAATGCTGCAGCGCGCGGAGGAAAAGTTCAAGATCAACCAATTGGCTATAGAAAAGGATTGTTGGGTGACAATGGTGCTCTTTGCCCTTTTTAAATGTTCATGCTCAAACGACCTCATTTTTAAAGGCGGCACAAGTCTTAGCAAAGGTTGGAATTTGATAGAACGATTCAGTGAAGACATAGACCTGTCGGTGAATCACTCCTTCTTTGGAATAGAGAAAACCACAAAGAACCAACGAGAGAAACTACGCAAGAGAGCTCGCCGGTATATACTTGAAGTCATTTCCAAAGAGTTAGAGTCCAACTTAAATAGTATGGGCATCAAAGGGTTTCGCATTGAAAATGTTGTGGAGGCTGTAGATGACAATGGCGTTGCCACTCCACTTGCCAGCGACAAAGACCCATCAGTAATATTGGTGCACTACGACTCCATACTGAGCACCATCAACAACTACATGCCACCAAGAGTGAAGATAGAGATCAGCTGCCTGTCGATGAACGAACCAACAGAAGAACGGCTGATTTCATCGTATGTTGAGCAGACGTTCCCTGGAGTGGATGACGATGCAAGCAAAACAATTAGGACTGTAGTGCCCACACGCACTTTTTTGGAAAAGGCTTTTCTGCTATGCGAGGAGTTTCAGAAGAAAAATCCCCGCCACTTCCGTATGTCCAGACACCTCTATGATTTAGAGCGTTTGATGGACACTGAGTATGGAAAACAGGCGTTGCTCGACAAAGGTTTATATGAGCGAATAGTTAGACACCGCTCCACATATTATTCAGTTGGCTACGTGGATTATGACTTATTAATGCCTGATGTGATCGACTTCATACCACATGATGAATTTATTGCTTCCTGGAAGAGTGACTATGCTGAAATGTGCACCCATTTTATCTATGGTAACAAACTATCTTTTGAAGAACTCATGAACCGCATGGAAGAATTGCGGAGTAGATTTAGAAATATGGCATGAGAAAAAGACATGTGTCAATCAAAACATTATAGAAATGGCAAAAGATGAGAGTTTTTTGGTGGAAAGTATTGACAAGGGCTTCAATATGTTGTAATTTTGCAGATAATTTAGTATGATTGCCGATGTATGCGCTTGCAGCACTGGCCTCTTACTATGTTGGCGAGAAGGAAAAATTAACAAAACTACTAATCATATCTACAATGGCTGACAACGAAAAAAACAAGTTTAGCGAAGGAGCACCAAGCAAGGAAGTGATGCCTCTTGGCAAAATCAACTTCATCATGATTGCCGTGTGCGTAGTGCTCATAGCATTAGGTTTCTTCCTGATGACAGGCAGCGCCAACACCGGCACCACCTGGAATGAAGACGTGTTCAACACCACACGCACCGTGGTGGGACCAATGGTGGCTCTCGCCGGGTTTGTACTCCTGATTTTTGCTATCATCTATAAGAAAAAGGCATAGGCATTATGGATTGGATTCAAGCACTGGTATTAGGGCTCGTACAGGGTCTGACTGAATATTTGCCCGTGAGCAGCAGTGGCCACCTTGCCATCGCCTCACACCTTTTCGGCATCAACGCCGACGAAAACCTGCCATTCACCATCATGGTGCACGTGGCCACAATTCTCAGCACATTCGTGATTCTGTGGAGCGAAATCGACTGGATTCTGCGCGGTCTGTTCAAATTCAAGATGAACGATGAGACCAAGTATTTCCTCAACATCGTGGTGTCGATGATTCCAATCGGCATCGTGGGCGTGTTCTTCAAGGACAAGGTGGAGGAAGTGTTTGGCTCCGGGCTGCTCATTGTGGGCTGTATGCTCATTCTCACGGCAGTCCTGCTCACATTCTCCTACTATGCTAAGCCTCGGCTCAAGAGCCAGATCACGTGGAAAGACGCCATTGTGATTGGTCTGGCGCAGGCTGTGGCAGTGCTGCCTGGCCTAAGCCGCTCAGGCACCACCATCGCCACCGGTCTGATGCTCGGCGACCGCAAGGAACAAGTGGCGCAGTTCTCGTTTCTGATGGTGATTCCTCCCATTTTAGGCGAGGCGCTGCTCGACGCCATGAAGATGGCAAAAGGCGCCAACCCCTTTGGCGACATCTCCACCCTGTCGCTTGTGGTGGGATTTGTGGCTGCATTCATTTCGGGCTGCCTGGCCTGCAAATGGATGATCGGCATCGTAAAGAAAGGTAAATTGGTGTATTTCGGCATTTATTGCGCCATCGCTGGTGCCATCACCATCATCTGCTCATTCCTCTAAACATCCATCATGCTCAATCCCATAGAAGGCGAGATTTTCTACATCGACAAGCCATTAGGCTACACTTCGTTTGCCGTGGTGAAGAAGGTGCGTGGCACGCTACGCAAAATGCTTGGCTCCGCTGGCGTGAAAGTGGGCCATGCCGGCACGCTCGACCCGCTGGCTTCGGGTGTGCTTATCGTGTGCACGGGCCGAAAGACCAAGGACATTGCGCGCCTGCAGGCAGGTGTGAAGGAATACATCGCCACCATCAGGCTTGGAGCCACCACCCCATCATTCGACCTCGAAACGGAGATTGACGCCCAATACCCTTGGAATCATATCACGCGCGAGGAAATTAAGAAGGTGCTGCAAAGCCAGTTTGTGGGCACCATCGAGCAGGTGCCACCCAAGTTCAGCGCCTGCAAGGTTGACGGCAAGCCGGCCTACAAGATGGCACGCAAGGGCGAAGAGGTGGAAATCCGCCCCAAGACGCTTACCATCGACGAAATTGAGGTGCTATCGTGCGGACTGCCCGACGAGCCCACCCTGCAAGTGCGTGTGGTGTGCAGCAAGGGCACCTACATTCGCGCCCTTGCGCGCGACATTGGCTTGGCGCTGGGCAGTGGCGGGCATCTCACCGCACTTCGCCGCACCCGTGTGGGTGGAGTGAAGGTGGATCAGTGCCAGTCGGTGGACGAACTGTTACAATACCTTGAGAGCGAAACCTACGTTTCGCCCGAAGAGGCTGAAAAGCGCCGGCTGGAGCAGGAGCGCATCGACAACCGGAAGCGGGCAGCCGCGCTGAAAGCACGGAAGCGAAAAGAGTGCCACGCCACTGGCAAGGCGTGAGCGGCGCACACACACGCTTGCGGCAGCGGTGGTGACCCTTTTGGAGAGTTTTCTCACTGCCACGCTCCAGTTATTTTTTTGACAACAACAACGACAACAAACATCATCATTAAATAAAATATCTCTATTTTTATGAAATTATCAGAATTTGATACCAAAATGCCCAAAGAGCTCATCGCTAATGAGCCTACCCTGCACCGCGACGAGGCACGCCTGATGGTGCTGCACCGCAAAACTGGTGAAATCGAGCATAAGGTATTCAAAGAGGTGCTCGACTACTTCAACGAGGAAGACCTTTTCGTGTTCAACAACACCCGCGTGTTTCCTGCCAAGCTGGAAGGCAACAAGGAAAAGACTGGCGCGAAAATTGAGGTGTTTCTTCTGCGTGAGCTGAACGAGGAAAATAAGCTGTGGGACGTGCTGGTGGAACCTGCCCGCAAAATCCGCATCGGCAACAAACTCTATTTCGGCCTCGACGACTCTATGGTGGCTGAGGTAATCGACAACACCACCTCACGCGGCCGCACACTCCGCTTCCTCTACGATGGCCCACACGATGAGTTTAAGGCCAACCTGTTTGCCCTCGGTAGCACTCCGCTCCCCTACTATATTGAGCGTGAGGCCACCCCGGAAGACGCTGAGCGCTACCAGACTATCTTCGCTGAGAAAGAGGGCGCCGTGGTGGCTCCTTCAGCTGGTCTGCACTTTAGCCGCGAACTGATGACGCGCATGCAGATTAAGGGCGTGGACGCCGACTACCTCACTTTGCACGTGGGACTGGGCAGCTACCGGAAAATCGACGTGGAGGACCTGACCAAACACCGCATGGACAGCGAGCAGATGGAGGTGACTCCTGAACTCTCGGAAAGGGTGAACGCCAAGCGCGACGGCGGACACAAAATTTGCGCCGTGGGCACTTCGGTGCTCCGCGCTATGGAGACGTGTGTGTGCATGGGCGGACACATCAAGGCCTACGACGGGTGGACCAATAAATTCATCTTCCCGCCCTACGACTTCACCACTTGCGATGCCCTGATCAGCAATTTCCACATGCCTTTCTCTGTGATGCTGATGATCACTTGCGCCTTTGGCGGATATGAGCATGTGATGAACGCCTACAAGGTGGCCATTGAGGAGAAATACCGCTTTGGCGCCTATGGCGATGCAATGCTTATTGTGGACTAATCTAAAACAGATATTTTTCAGCCATAAATGGGCGCTTCCTGCAAAGTGGCGCCTATTTTTGTTACAGATGGCGATGGCTCGGTGCCATGGCTTGTAATCATTCCTAAAAAACGAAATACATGAACAAATTGATGTCTTTACTACTGATGGCCGCACTTGCTCCTTTTGCGCTGAACGCGGCTGAAATCACCTACCGCGTGGCTTCGTTCAATTCCAGCACGGGCAGTTTTGCCTTAGAGGCGTGGGGCGAGAAGCCCATGGGGGCGTTTGCCTATTTCTACAACGATTTTGGCGCCACCGCCGGTAACCGCTACAACCAAATTCCGCGAAACCGCGAGGCATCGTTTGAACTTTACGGCTGGAAAGGGTGCGCCATACGGAGCGTGACGTTTTCGATGTGTTCCAACAACAAGTCGGGCAGCGTGGGCTACACCATCACCGACGGCACCACGGAAATATCACGGCAGGGTGCCACCGACTTCAATAGTCCACAATGGTTTGGCGAATGGCTGTCGAAGGACCAGAATGTGTATGCCGATGTGGTGAAGACGCTTAACCTTCAGCCACTGAGCACCGACACGCTTATCCTCAGTATGAAGGGCGGTACGAGCGAAGGGTCGGTGTATATCAACGCCATCACCATCAACTACGACGCTCCCATCGGCAGCACACTGGAAAGTCCTTTAGGATGGGTGTATGAAAAATTACAAAAGAAAAGCGCCATTGCCGAAGGCGATGTGATTATGCTCTTCCGCTCTGGAGCGGCGGCTGCCGACATCGACGGAATGGACACGTCGCACTACCTCGATGCCTTGGGTGTCGGCAGCACCACCGATGTCACCGAGCCCGATGTGCTTCAGTTCACGCTGGGAAAAGACGGCTCGGCATGGACGCTCACCGACCAATATGGCCGCAAACTCGGTGCAAAAGGGGCACAGCACCTCGCTTGGAACGATGGAGCCACTTCGTGGAACATCACACTTGGCTACAACGGGGCCACCATCGCCAGCACCAATGCCAAATATGGCACACTGCGGTTCAATGCGCCAGTTGGCAGCTACGCCCGTTTTTGGAACTACACCAGCACCAGTCTTCCCCTACCCTACGTCTATCGCCGTGTGCGCCAGAATCAGCCGTTGCCTTGCGCCAGCATCACTTTGCCCTACCAGAGCAGGACGGTTGCACTCGGAGAATGTGACACCATTATGGTGAAGCCCACCATCATGCCTGCCAAAGCCACCGACAAACGCATGGTATGGACCTGCAGCGACCCTCGTGTGGCCACCGTGAGAAATGGCATCGTCCACCCCGTGGGCACGGGCACCGCCATCATCAAGGCCACCACCGTGAGCGGAGGATTGTCGGCAGAAATGCATCTCACCGTCACGGCAGGAGGCAAGACTGTGGGCGATATCGACGGCAATGGCACAATCGACGCAAGTGATGTGACCGCCCTTATCAACCACATACTCGGCACTGCCACCCACGATGCCACATCATGCGATGTCAACGCCGACGGCACAGTGAACATCACCGACGTCACCGCACTCATCGCCCTCATCCTCAACCCATAAGACAACACCACAAAACCCTCATATACAATACAGTAGGGGGGGGGTGAATACCGAGAGCACTGAAAAAGTGAAACCTACTTTCAAATTGAAAGTTTTAAGGACGTAATGCCCAATTAGTGGGAGGGGACGCTACTGATCAGGCTGCGAGCATCGGAGATGCTCTTTTGTGGTTAGCACCATGCAAGCGTAGCACAGCTTGGTGAATTCCGTAAGTGAAGTAGAACAAGAGCCTCGGAGAGGCTCTTGTTCTACTTTATTTATTTGCAATTTTATGTCGGGGTACAGCCCTGTGCTATTTGCTAATTAGCAGGTGTTTAATCCAGTGAAGCGGCTGCGCCAATGACCACTATCACAAAGAAGTACAGCGCCATCAGCACCGCACTTGAAATTGCGCCCCACAAAGCCCACTTACCGGCAGCCTTACTTGCGGCCTCAGCTTCATCGTAGCGTCCTTGAGCGTAAAGTCCGCTCACCTGTGATGCCTTCACGATGCTGACGACGCCTAACGGCAGACAGCAGAACATCGTCACCAATATGCCCCACACCAAATTTGTGGATGGCATAGGCGGACGATTGCTTGATCCAAAGCCATTGTCTGGCTGAGGACCATAGCCTGGATTAGGCTGATAGCCATAGTCTGGAGGAGGGGTCTGACCCGCAAAAAGGTAGGCCAGAGCGGCCACCTGGTTGGCAGGCATCCACCCCGTCATACCCTCAGTCCACACAGGAGTGGTGGGTGTGAGTCCATTAAGCATAAGATCACTCTCTTCAAAAGGGCCTACTTGCACCCCGTTGATGTGCATATAATATTGCATAATAATCTAATATTTAGAAGGTTGTATAAAATTAAAATTCAGTTGGGTGATATTTTTTCAGAAGTTCCACAATAGGAGCGGCCTTTGCCTCCTCGCCATTGTCGGTGTAATGCTGGCAGAGCAGCTTGGCAGGCTCAAAGCAGTTGGTGGCAAAGAAGCGGCGACTCGCCTTGTCGGCCTCCTCAAGCATCTGCACGCCCTTAGCCTCGTCTTTTTCAAATCCCATAACGCCCTTGTAGGTCCACATGCCCACATACGCCACACATTCAGGATTGTTCTGCTCCACGCCTTTCTTGGCATATTCCACAGCCTTCTGCTCGTTGGGCGCCACAATAGTATCGTTGCCGGCAAAGGTGCGGAAGCCGTTTAAATACACCTCAAAAAGTTCGGCAGTGGCATCGCCATAGCCCATATCGCTCGCCTTCTGAATCAAATCAAGGCTTTTAAGCTTATCCTCTTTGGTGTCCCAAGCCGACTGGAGGGTGCAGAATCCTTTGCGCTCCAGAGCAAAAGCCGAACCGGCGGCAATACACTCGTCAAACATGGCATTGGCGGTTTCTGGGTCCATGTCCTGATTATAGATGATGGCGGCAAGGCGCACTTTACTATCCATGTCACCCTCGGCCACGGCCTTCTTCAAATATTTGCGTGCCTGGTCATAGCGTTCGGCATCATACCATTTTTTGCCTTCCTCCGCATTGCTGAGCACCTTGGCGGGAGCCGCTGCCGCAGCAGTGGTGGTGGTTTTGGCTTTTCTTGCCACTTTCTTTTTCTGAGCTGCCATGGCACCGCCAGCGAGCAATGCCGCACATAGAATCAACGTTAGTTTTTTCATTCTATAAAACTTGTTCTTCTTTTTATGAAAAAATAAATACAAAAAAAATTACACTCTCGCGTTAGCGTTGTAATATGCAAATATGCAACTTTTTGCCTACATCTGCAACCTTTTTGGCAAATTTGGCAAAAAACGCCACACATTTTCGCCCACAGCCGATGCCCAGACCGTGCTTCACCACAATAATAATACGCACCACACCACAAACGCAGCACAAACCCCAAGCCCCATAAAGGCTTCACGAATAGGGAATTTTTTCGGTAATTCTCTTGCAAGAGACACATATAATAGGTAATTTTGTATGCTAATTGTGCACTTTTGCGTAGGGCGCTCAGCGCGCCTGCCAGCGGAGAGTGCAAGCAAAGTAGGTACACAATTTATAACTAAATCATTATTAATAATTTAATTTACTAAACTACTATGTGGTTAACTAATTCTTCTGTGGGACGCAAGGTGGTGATGAGTGTCACTGGCCTTTTCTTAGTCCTTTTCGTGACCTTTCACGCGCTGATGAATGCAGTGGCTGTCGTGTCGTTCAGTGCTTACGACAAGATTTGCGAATTCCTCGGTGCTAATTGGTACGCTGTACTTGGTACTGCAGTCATTGCCGCCGGCATGGTGATTCACATCATCTACGCTTTCTGGCTCACCTACCAAAACCGCAAGGCTCGCGGTGGCGACCGCTACGCCATTTCCAAGAACTGGAAAAGCGTGAGCTGGGCATCGCAAAACATGCTCGTGCTCGGCATCATCGTGTTCTGCTTCCTGATTCTTCACTTGGTGCAGTTCTGGGCCAAGATGCAGGTGCCCGAGCTCCTCGGCGACCATGTGATGAACGGTAAATACTACCTGCAGGCTGTGTTCAGCCAGGTGTGGGTTCTTCCTGTTTACCTTATCGGCTTTGCTGCCATCTGGTTCCACCTCACTCACGGCTTCTGGAGCGCATTCCAGACCCTCGGCGTGGCCAACGACAAGTGGATTTGCCGCTGGAAAGCCACAGCTTGCGTTTGGGCTACCGTAGTGTTTGTGCTCTTCGCTGTGGAAGCTTGCTACCTCACTTGGTTCTTCGCTTGCTAATCACTAAGATTTTAGCCGTGAAATTTTTTTAACTTCAAAAAGAATTCAAACAATGGAAGAAAATACTAAAACCGCTCAGCCAGTTATCGATTCAAAGATTCCTGAAGGTCCTGTAGCTGAGAAATGGACTAATTATAAAGCTCACCAGAAATTGGTTAACCCTGCCAACAAGCGCAAACTCGACATCATCGTTGTGGGCACTGGCTTGGCTGGCGCATCGGCAGCTTCCACTCTTGCAGAGATGGGATTCAACGTGCTCAACTTCTGCATTCAAGACTCTCCTCGCCGCGCTCACTCTATTGCGGCACAAGGTGGTATCAACGCTGCTAAAAACTACCAGAACGACGGCGACTCTATCTATCGCCTCTTCTACGACACCGTGAAGGGTGGCGACTACCGCGCCCGCGAAGCCAACGTGTATCGCCTGGCTGAAGTGTCGAACAACATTATCGACCAGTGCGTGGAGCAAGGCGTGCCTTTCGCTCGCGAATATGGTGGCACCCTGGCCAACCGCTCATTCGGTGGCGCTCAAGTGAGCCGCACATTCTACGCCAAGGGCCAGACAGGCCAACAGCTGCTGCTGGGCGCCTACAGCTCACTCAACCGCCAAATCAAAATGGGTAAGGTGAAGAGCTTCAACCGCTACGAAATGCACGACGTGGTGATGATCGACGGACGCGCACGCGGTATCATCGCCAAGAACTTGGTCACTGGCAAGTTTGAGCGCTTTGCCGCTCACGCTGTGGTGCTCGCCACCGGTGGCTACGGCAACGCCTACTTCCTTTCCACCAACGCTATGGCATGTAACTGCTCCGCTGCTGTGGCCTGCTACCGCAAGGGCGCTTACTTCGCCAACCCTGCCTACGTGCAGATTCACCCAACCTGTATTCCTCGCCACGGCGACAAGCAGTCGAAGCTCACACTGATGTCGGAATCGCTCCGTAACGATGGCCGCATCTGGGTGCCTAAGAAGCTCGAAGACGCCAAGGCTATTCAAGCCGGCACCAAGAAGGGCAGCGACATTCCTGAGGAAGACCGCGACTACTACTTGGAGCGCCGCTATCCAGCATTCGGCAACCTCGTGCCTCGCGACGTGGCATCTCGTGCCGCTAAAGAGCGCTGCGACAAGGGCTATGGCGTGAACAACACCGGCCAAGCCGTGTTCCTCGACTTCTCTGAGGCTATCAACCGCCTCGGCCTCGACGTGGTGCGCGGACGCTACGGCAACCTCTTCGACATGTATGAAGAAATCACCGACGTGAACCCTGGCGAATGTGCCAACACTATCAACGGTGTGGACTACTATAATCCAATGATGATCTACCCTGCCATTCACTACACCATGGGCGGTATCTGGGTGGACTACGAGCTCCAGACCAGCGTGAAGGGTCTGTTCGCTATCGGTGAATGTAACTTCTCCGACCACGGCGCTAACCGCCTCGGTGCTTCTGCGCTGATGCAAGGTTTGGCCGATGGCTACTTCGTGCTTCCTTACACTATTCAGAACTACCTCAGCGACCAAATTCAGGTGCCACGCTTCAGCACCGACGCTCCTGAGTTTGTGAAGGCACAAGAGGCTTGCGAGAAGGAAGAGCAGCGACTGATGAACATCGGTGGCAAGCGCTCCGTTGACTCTATCCACAAGGAGCTGGGCAACATTCTCTGGGAATATGCCGGCATGGGACGCACCAAGGAAGGACTGGAAACAGCCCTCACCAAGCTCAAGGCTCTCCGCAAGGAATTCAACACCAACCTGTTTATTCCTGGCACCGTGGGTGAAGGCATGAACAATGAGCTCGACAAAGCTTTCCGTCTGCAAGACTTCATCACTATGGGCGAACTCATCGCTTACGACGCACTCAACCGCAACGAATCTTGCGGTGGCCACTTCCGCGAAGAATACCAAACTGAGGAAGGCGAGGCTAAGCGCGACGACGAAAACTACTTCTACGTTTCTTGCTGGGACTACCAAGGCAGCGACGAAGTGGCTCCTAAGCTCATCAAGGAACCTCTGCACTACGAAGCAATCAAGGTTCAAACCCGTAACTACAAGTCTTAATCCCCACAACATTTAATTAAGAAAGGAAATTTACAATGGCAAATATGAAAGTAAATCTCAAGATCTGGCGTCAAGCCGGTCCAAAGGCTCAAGGTGGTTTCGTAACTTATGAGAATGTTGAAACCGACAGCGACACCTCATTCCTCGAAACTATGGACATTCTCAACGAAACCCTCGTTGAGCAAGGCGAAGAGCCTATTATGTTCGACCACGACTGCCGCGAAGGCATCTGTGGCATGTGTTCACTCTATATCAATGGTCACCCTCACGGCCCAGCCACTGGCGCTACCACCTGCCAGCTCTACATGCGCCGCTTCCAAGATGGCGAAACCATCACCGTGGAGCCTTGGCGCTCGGCTGCGTTCCCTGTAATCAAGGACCTGATCGTGGACCGCAACGCATTCGACAAGATTCAGCAGGCCGGTGGCTATGTGAGCTTCAACTGCGGCGGCGCACAAGACGCCAACGCAATACCCATTCCTAAAGCTGTGGCCGACGAGGCTATGGACTCGGCCACTTGCGTGGGCTGCGGCGCTTGCGTGGCTGCCTGCAAGAATGGCTCCGCTATGCTCTTCGTGTCGGCTAAGGTGAGCCAGTTTGCTCTGCTTCCACAAGGCAAGACCGAGGCTAAACGCCGCGTGAAAGCCATGATTGCAAAGATGGACGAGCTGGGATTCGGCAACTGCACCAACACTGGCGCTTGTGCCGCTGAATGCCCTAAGAACATCAAGCTGAGCAACATCAGCCGCCTCAACCGCGAGTTCCTTTGCGCTAAGGTGAGCGACTAATCACTGAAAAAATCTCACACCGATCGGAGAGCACTTCTTCAAGGTGTGAGACTATGAAATTTCAATAATCAGCAATCGGCTGGAGCTATATTTGCTTCAGCCGATTTTATTTATGACTCAGTAGAAAATTCGTGGGGATAAATAAGATAGTCTGTAGGGACGCACGGCTCTTATCAGCACTCGCGCATTTTAAACCGTAATAATCAGCAAAAAAAGTGCACAATATGGCTATAAAGAACAGCAAATTTGCTATATTTGCATAACAAACAATATCATTAACGATCAAAACATCATAACAATGAAGTACTTTCTCGTAAACAATGGTCAACAAAGCGGACCATTCGAACTGGGCGAACTTCTCGCTGCTGGCCTCACGCCACAATCCTACGTTTGGAACGAAACCATGCCCAACTGGCTTCCAGCCATGCAAGTGCCGGAAGTGGCAGCACTGCTCAATACGCAGCAGCAGCCTCCCATGCCTCCCTTCCAGCAGCAACCTCAGCAGCAACCACAATACCAACAGCAGCAATGGAATCAACCTAAATACGGCCAGCCGAGCCAAAAGCAAATGGACTTCGGAGAATCCATAAAAGTGTGCTTCAACAAATTCGCCACCTTTGATGGCCGCGCGCGCCGTTCGGAATACTGGTGGTGGATGCTGTTCACCCTGATTATCAACAGCGTGCTTTGCGGTCTTCCTGCGTTGGTATTTTTAATTCCTTCATGGGCAGTGACAGCTCGCCGTCTGCACGACACTGGTCACAGCGGCTGGTGGCAGCTCTTCAACTTAGTGCCATTCGGATTCATACTCATTATCATCTGGTGTGTCCAGGATTCCGACCCAGGCGCCAACGAATACGGCCCTAACCCAAAAGCCTAACAAGCCACCCACACACAGCCTCTACATTAGATTATAACCATCAGCAGAGGTAGGGATGCAGCACCGCATCCGCCTATAGTAGTGGTAGCCAAACCGTTACCACTCTTGCCTGTATCAGTCACGTCCGCCCCTCCGCTTCACAAGGCTGGGCGGACGTGGCATACTTCGTGCTTACGGCAAACATTGCAACTATCATCGCCTTCCAAAAGGTTGGGAATAGTTCATTTGGTGAAAAGAGTGGGCAAAAAAGAAGCAGCAGAAAAATGGCTCACCCATAATTTTGTCAATTCTCACAAAATGAGTAATTTTGAAAGTTAAATTTGAAGTTGATAAATACAAAGAATAATAACGAAATCAAAACACAAATGATTTATCCAATTCTCACACCAGAAGAAGCTGCCGACTACATTCAGAACGGAATGAACATCGGTATTTCTGGTTTCACCATTCCTGGCAATGTGAAGGTGATTCCACCAGCCATCGCCAAGAAAGCTATCCGCGAACACGAAGCTGGACGCGAATTTAAAGTAAACATTTTCAGTGGCGCATCATCAAACGACTACACCGACGGTGAACTCTCACGCGCTCACGCGCTCAACTACCGCACCCCTTATCAGTCGCTGCCAGAAGTGCGTAACCGCATCAATGCCGGCGAAGTGCACTACAACGACCGCCACCTGAGCGAACTCGCACAAGAATTCCGCTATGGCTACTATGGCAAGATGGACGTGGCGCTGATCGAGGCACAAAGCATCACCGACGACGGAGAAATCGTGCTCGGCACCGCTGTGGGCAACTCACCCACATGGCTCAAACTCGCCGACAAGGTGATTATCGAGCTCAACGACCAGATTCCTGAAAGCATCAAGGGTCTGCACGACATTATTCTGCCACTCGACCCTCCTTTCCGCCGCGAAATACCTATCTATTCAGCTCACGACCGCGCAGGCTCACCAGTGGCCCACGTAGATCCAAAGAAGGTGCTCGGCGTGGTGAAAACCAGCATGCCTTTAGGTATGCCAAGCAAGTTCACCCCAGTTGACGACCAAACTCGCCTCATCGGCAAGAACGTGTGCGACTTCCTGGTGAATGAAATCCGCACCGGCAAGATGCCAAAAACATTCCTGCCTATCCAGTCGGGTGTGGGCAACATTGCCAACGCCGTGCTCAACGCTCTGGAGGAAAGCACCGAAATTCCACCATTTGAAATGTACACCGAGGTGATGCAAGACAGCGTGCTGAAGCTGCTCAAGAGCGGACGATGCAAATTTGCCAGCACCTGCTCACTCACCCTTTCTGGCGAAGCCATGAAGGATTTGTTCGACAACATCGACACCCTGCACGACAAGATTCTCATGCGCCCGTCTGAAATCAGCAACAACCCTGAGGTGATTCGCCGTATAGGTGTGATTTCAATGAACACCGCCATTGAGTGCGACATCTTCGGCAACGTGAATTCATCACACATCAACGGCACTCGCCTGATGAACGGCATTGGCGGCAGCGGCGACTTTACACGCAACGCCTACACCAGCATCTTCATGTGCCCATCTATCAAGAAGAACGACTGCATCAGCACCATCGTGCCTATGGTCACTCACGTGGACCACACTATCCACTCTGTTGACATCATCGTCACTGACCAGGGCGTGGCCGACCTCCGCTTCAAGGATCCTCTGCAAGCAGCCGAGGAAATCATCGAAAAGGCAGCCCACCCAACTTATCGCCCACTGCTGCGCGAATATCTTGCAAAGGCAAAGGAAGAGGCCATTGGCCACATCTACCAGAGCCACAAGTATGCGCTCGAGTTCCACCGCGCGCTCTCCGAAGAAGGCGATATGCGTAAGGCCAACTTCAACAAATAAAATTGCACAGAATGTGCAGAGTGGCTGCATCACACTTATTGCAGCCCCGCAAACCATAACTTTCATCAAAAGCCTCGCCCCCAAAAGCGAGGCTTTTGTTATATATCGCACATTTTCTCAACGATTCCGTTCACTTTTACACCATCACAGCAAACTATCGTAAGGGATTTTTTGTAATTTTGAATGATCAAAACAATATCTGAAAAAGTGTACTTAACTCTATGAAACGTATTTATTGCTTTTTGCTGGCGGCCATCGTCACCGCCTCGTTAGCTCTGGCAGCGCCAAAGCTGAAGTATTACGACGCGCAGCAGTTCACCCTCGTGGGAAAGCTGATGCCTGGCACCTTCAATCCCTATCACCGCATCGACACCGTGAAATACAAGGGATTCGACAAAAAAGAAATTCTGCAAGTGCGCGAGTCGGCAGGCATGTCGATTGCCTTCACCACATCGAGCCGCACCATAGCGGTGAAATGCGAGTTTGGCGATGTGGAATGGCCACAAAACAGCACCGGCATCGCCGCGCACGGCTTCGACCTCTACATCAAGAAAGACGGCGTGTGGCGCTGGGCTGGCTCTGGAGCACGCTCACAGGAGACCCTCAACCGGGCGCTCAACCTCGTGACCAACATGGACGGCAGCGAGCACGAATGTCTGCTGTATCTGCCATTATTTGCCGAGGTGAACAAACTTGAGATTGGCGTAGATGAAAACGCCACCATCGCTCCCTCGCCCATTCCATTCCGCCACCGCATCGCCATTTTCGGGTCGAGCTACACCCACGGCACCAGCACCAGCCGCCCTGGCCTCACCTACCCTGCACAGTTCTGTCGCATGACGGGTCTGCAACTGCTCGGCTTGGGCTGCAGCGGACACTGTAAACTCCAGCCCTATTTTGCCGAGGCGCTTGCCGACGTTGATGCCGACGCCTTCATCTTCGACAGCTTCTCCAACCCCACGCCTAAGGAGATAGAGGAGCGCCTTTTCCCATTTATCGAGCGCCTGCAAAAGGCACACCCCGGAAAGCCCCTCATTTTCCAGCAGACCATCGACCGCGAATACTGCACATTCAACACCGCGCGCGCTAAGGCCGAGGCTGAGAAAAAGGAAATGGCAGAAAAACTGATGAATGAGGCGGTGAAGAAATACAAAGATGTATATTTCATTCACCCCAATGCCACAAGCCCCGACCACGAGGCCACGGTAGATGGTATTCACCCCTCCAACTATGGCTACACCCTCTGGGCGAAATCGATTGTGCCACAGGTGGTGAAGATTCTTGCCAAATACGGCATCAAGTAAACACGAGCCTAATCACCTGCGCATCGCGCGCCACACGCAGAGGCGCAGCCAGCATCTTTAGGGCTAAATAATAATAACGGTCGCCACTCCATTTTTAGGGGAGGCGACCGCTATACTTTTATCTATAAGCTAAATTCTATGCGTTACTTTTCCTTGTTTGACCGATGCTTACCGGAGGAACCTCGACGTGACCCGCCACGCTTACGCTCGGCACCTCGCCGTGAGGAGTTGCCGCGCTTGCCGCGCTGCTGACGGCGTGAGGCAGTGCCACCCTCATAGTCGCTACGCTTGCGGTCGGTTTTACTTTCCGATGATTGCATGCGCGACTTCTGTGTGATAGGAGCCTTGTCGATGCGGTGTGTGCCCGCAGGATTGCGCTCATCCACAAGCACAAAGTCGAGCTGCTTCTTAATCAAGTCGGCACGAGCCACCTGAATGGTGATATTGTCGCCAAGCTGGTATTTGCGGTGGCGGCGACGGCCCATCAGGCAATAGTTCTTCTCGTCGAACTCATAGAAGTCATCGTCGAGGTCGCGCACAGGAATCATACCCTCGCAGTGGGTATCGTTCAATTCCACATACAGGCCCCATTCCGTGACGCCGGAAATATGGCCATCAAACACCTCGCCCAGGCGGTCGCCCATAAATTCCACAGCCTTATACTTGATGCTGGCGCGCTCGGCATCGGCAGCAAGCTGCTCTTGCGCGCTCACGTGCTTGCACTCATCTTCAAGCGCAGGCTGGCTCACACTGCGTCCGCCAGCGGCATAGCGGTCGAGCAGACGGTGCACCATCATGTCGGGATAGCGGCGGATAGGCGACGTGAAATGGGTGTAGTAGTCGAAAGCCAGTCCGTAGTGGCCCACATTGTTGGTTGAGTAGGTGGCTTTAGCCATCGAGCGAATAGCCAGAATGGAGAGCAGTTCCTCCTCTGGGCGTCCCTTCACCTGCTCAAGCAGCGCATTGATACTGCGGTTCACCTCTTTCACAGTGCCCTGCGTCTTCACCTTGTAGCCAAAATGCGAGGCTATATCGGCAAAATTCTGCAGCTTGTCGCTGTTAGGCACATCGTGAATACGATACACAAACGCCTTAGCCTTACTGCCCTTCTTCACCTTTCCAATATGCTCAGCCACCTTCACATTGGCCAAGAGCATAAACTCCTCAATGAGCTTGTTGGCCTCCTTCGACACATGCACATGCACGCCAATAGGCTTGCCGTCGGCATCAATATCAAATTTCAATTCCTCACGGTTGAAAGCCACAGCGCCATTCTCAAAGCGCTTTGCACGGAGTTTTTGCGCCAGGCTGTTGAGCGTGAGAATTTCCTCACACATGTCGCCCTTGCCTGTTTCGATCACCTCCTGTGCCTCCTCGTAGGCGAATCGGCGGTCGCTCTTGATGACCGTGTGGCAAATTTTATAGCCATGCATCTTCGCATCGTCGTCGAGTTCAAAAATCACCGAATGGGCAAGTTTCTCCTCATCGGGGCGAAGAGAGCATATATAGTTACACAGGCGTTCAGGAAGCATCGGCACAGTCCGGTCCACCAAGTAAACCGAGGTGGCACGGCTCTCAGCCTCCTTCTCAATCACGCTGCCAGGGGTCACATAGTGAGTAACGTCGGCAATGTGCACACCCACTTCCCAGTGTCCGTTTTCCAAGCGGCGAATAGAGAGCGCGTCGTCGAAGTCCTTAGCGTCGGCAGGGTCGATAGTGAAAGTGGTCACATCGCGCATATCCACGCGTCGCTTAATTTCCTCTTCCGAAATCACATCACTAATCTTCTCTGCGGCCTTCTCCACATTCTGCGGATATTTGTAGGGCAGGCCAAACTCTGCCATGATGGCATTGATTTCGGCATTGTTGCTGCCCGCCTCGCCGAGCACGTCCACCACTTCGCCCACAGGGCTGTTGGCATCTTCAGGCCACTCCACAATTCTCACCACAGCCTTATCGCCAGTCTTTCCGCCCATAGTCTTGTCAGAAGGAATGAAGATGTCGGTGGCAAGAAACTTACTGTCGGTGGCAAGCATCGTAAAGTATTTCTTCACCTGGAGCGTGCCGGTGAACACCTGCTCCTTGCGCTCCAGAATCTTGATAACCTCAGCCTCAGGCTCCACACCCTCACGGGCAGCGCTGATATGCACCAGCACACGGTCGCCATTGAGCGCGTGCATTGAATTGCGCTCTGCCACAAAGATAGGCTTACTGTCGTCGTTCACGGTGTCAACACTGTTTTTGCCATTGCTTCTGCGAATGAAAATACCCTCTTCCACAGCCGAGCGCATCACCGCCTTAAAGCGGCCAGGGGTCACCTCAGTCAAGAAACCGTCGATGGTGAGCTGTTCGAGAAGCTCCACCACCATGGCGCGCTGGCGTGGCGTGTTGGCGCCCACCTGCTCCGACACCTGCTTATAATTGTAAGGCACATTTTCTTCAGTGTTGAAGAAATTAATCACCTTGTCGTGGAGCTCACGTCGCTCCATCTTGTAGGATTTTAAATTATCGTTTTTTGCCATAAGTTTTTGCAAATTTTTATTCTACTGTTGAATCACACACGCTCAATCGTCGATCTGATAGCGCACAAAGGCCTCCATCGCCTCATAGCTCGCCAGCCCCAGGCGCGAGTAGAGGTCGGCAAGAGCGGTGTTGCGGTCGATGCTGGTTTGCCAGGCGAGCTGACCGTTTTCGGGGTCGCGGAAAGGTGCGTCGTGCACCTGCGACTGGTGCTTGAGAATGGCCTGGCGCTTCACACTGAACTCCTCCGGGCTCATTGGCACGGTCATCTCTATATTGTCGATTTCCCACTGGCCCCACTGCCCTCTGTACATCCACAGGCGGCAGTCGTCCATCCAAGGCTCATTCTTGAGCTGCATCAGCGCCCTGACAAGAGCCTCCGAGGAGCGCTCGTTCACGCCATTGGGGTCGTAGTCGTCGGCGAAGAAGATTTGATGCGGGCGCAGCTGTTGCAGCAATTTGACGATGGGCTGCACATCGGCCTCGGTCACTTTTCCTGTTCCGAAAGGCGATTCGCTATAGAAAGGCAAGTTCATCTCGTGCACATTGTCGGGGGTCACGCCCAGGAACTTGCAGCTCATCACACACTCGCACATCAGAATCAAGCCCTTGGCAAATCGGGTCTCGGGTGTGTCGGCATCGCCTGGCCTTTTTGCGAGCAGTGAGGAGTGCACCTTGTTCACCACATCATCGCGTAAAGCGGTGCCATAGCCAAAGTGTTTCGACAAGCGGTTGGTGAGCATGATGATGCGCTCCACGTCCTCATCGTTCACCATCATGTCGCCATTGGTTTGAAATGCCACATGCACATCGTGGCCCTGCTGCACAAGGCGGCGGAGTGTTCCGCCCATCGACACCACCACGTCGTCGGGGTGCGGGCTGAAGCACACCACACGCTTGGGATAGGGCGTGGCGCGCTCCGGGCGCGAGGCATCGTCGGCGTTGGGCTTGCCGCCGGGCCAGCCGGTGATGGTGTGCTGGAGCACGTTGAAGATGCGTATATTCACATCATAGGCCGAGCCAAACACCGTGACGAGTTCACTCAAGCCATTGTCGTTGTAGTCTTTATTGGTGAGCTTCAGAATGGGCTTACCCGTCTGCTGGCTGAGCCACACGATGGCGCGGCGCACGAGGTCGTCGGTCCACTCGCAGGAAGTCACCTTCCACGGGAAATTGATGCGTGTGAGCAAAGCGGCGGCATCAAGGTCCACCATCAGCTTCACATCATGGTGCATCTGCAGGAACGACGCCGGAGTGTTGTCGCCTATACGCCCCTCAATGGTGTTATAAACCGACTCTGCGCTCGCCTCGCCCCATGCCACGCAAATAATCTTGCGCGCGGCAAGCAGATTTGAGAGGCCAAGCGTAACGGCCGTGTCGGGAGCCACCTCACACTGATAGCTGTCGGCGATGCGCTGACGGCTGTCGTTGCTCAAAAGCACCAGTCGGCAAGTGGAAGTGGACTGCGAGCCGGGCTCGTTGAATGCCAGGCCGCCATTCTTGGTGAGCTGGCACACCAGCACGTCGATGCCGCCAAACGAGTCGATAAGCGCCTCGTACTGTTTGCAGTGGCTGTGCACATTTTCCTTGGTGGCACCTTCGTCGAAGGTATATACGTTGGAGGGATCGATGTCGATTTTATTGAACAGTCGCTCTTGCAGGCGGCGGAAATTGTTCTGAGAGTCGGTGTTCTGCTGTCCGAAGCCCAGTTCGCTGATATTGAACGCCACCACCTTTGCAAAACTCACCTTGTCGGCGAAATAGAGTTTCACGAGCTCGTCGTACACTTCAAGCACGCCCTTTCCTGCGCCAAAGCCGATTACGCATCTGCCACGCTCAGCCACACACTGCTCTATGGCGGCAGCTATATCCTGAGCGGCTTCCTTGGCGCCTTCGCTCGGTGTTTCCACGATTCTGGTAAATACTTTTTCGCATCGTGTGAGCGATGCCATTTCCACCTCACTTTCTGGGCAATAGTATCGCTTTGACAACTGTCCAAATTTAAATTTCGAATGATTATACGATCTCATAAAATAAGCATTGTTGATTGCTCGTCGCCTTGTGTTGGAAGCGACTTTAGCTCCTTAACGTATGTATTTCACAAAGATAAGAAATTTTCATTAATTTCTCCGAAAAATTTCCACAGAAGTTAAGGAGCTGAATGCAGCGCTATGCCAAGTGTGCGACACTGCGCCGCCGAGCGGGCACACAGGGAAGCAATCACTGCTTCCGCTTCGGGAACAACTCGCGGTAGATGCGGTCGGTGGCTCCCGTGTGTGTGGATATATAATTGCCTGCTATGTTGCCGCTGCTCTCCAGCGCGGCCTTGTTGGCAAGCATCTTGTTCATCAAATCGGCAAACTCCTGCTCATCGTGAATGCAGTGTCCGCCGCCTATGGCTATGAGGTCGTGCGCCTCGGCAAACTTCCCGAACTTGGGGCCAAACGCCACCGGTATGCCATACACGGCGGCTTCGTTGATATTGTGAATACCAGCGCCGAAGCCTCCGCCCACGTAGGCCATCTGGCCATAGCGGTAGAGCGATGAGAGAATACCGAAGCAGTCGATAATCAGGCAGTCGAGCTTGCTGGCGCTTTCCTCGCCCGTTTCGCTGTACAGCCCTGCACGCCGATGAATCTTGTTCATAAGCGCATGGAGACGTGAGGCGTCGAACTCGTGAGGGGCAATGATCAGCTTCATGCCTGGGTGCGAGTTGAAATAGGGGATCACGATGTCTTCATCTGGCTGCCAGGAGCTGCCCATCACCAAGGTGAAGGGGCTGTCGGCGGCAAAGGCGGCAATCACGGGAAACTCCTTGGCTGCCGCGCGCACGTCGGCCACGCGGTCGAACCGGGTGTCGCCAGCCACCTCCACATTGTCGATGTTGATGGTCTTGAGCAACTGGCGCGACTCTTCGTTCTGCACAAATATGCGTGTGAAGCACTTGAGCATACCGCGGAACATACCGCCCCATGGACGAAAGAAGATTTGCGTGTCGCGGAAAATGGCTGAAATGATGTAGGTGGGTATGCCTCGGCGGTGAAGCTCGCTCAGGTAGTTGCCCCAGAACTCATATTTCACGAAAATGGCCATGGAGGGATTCACCAAATCAATGAATTTCTTCACCTCCGAGGGCACGTCGAAAGGCAGATAGCACACAGCGTCCACCTTGTCGTAGTTCTTTCTCACCTCATAGCCGCTGGGCGAGAAGAAACTCAGCACAATGTGGGCGCCGGGGGTCTCTTTCTTGATGCGCTCAATCAGCGGTCGGCCCTGCTCAAACTCGCCAAGCGACGAGGCATGAATCCAGATATACCGCCATTCGGGATTGAGCTTTTGCTGAAGCAGCTGGAAGGTGCGCTTCTGCCCTTCGAGCATCAGGCGCGCCTTTTTATTGCGCATAGCGGCCAGACGCACGCCCAGCCTATATGCTTTTATACCTAAATTATAACTTGGTCTCATTAATCTCTAAAAATTGCTTTGCAACATACGGCCGACATGGTGGCGCTGTGGCTTGCCTCGGCGATGCTTCCAAAGGTTTTGGTCGATGTAGAGTCGGCAAGTGATCTGCTGCCAAAACCCTGTGATTTTATCGGTGGCATGGAAGGTGAGCGACGCATTCAAATCCACGAAGCTGTTCTGCACGATATGCGCGCGCACGTCGGTGCGGCTGTAGAATTTTGAGCAGTAGTAGCTGTCGCCCAAATTGAGCTGGCTGTCATATTTGTTCCACAGCGGGAACAGACTTTTGCCGGCATACACATTCTGCTCGGCCTCAAGCCACTTCCAGCGCCCCTGCACATTGCCGATGAAGCCGCATGGCGATTGCCATCCGCTGCCAGCGGAGCGGTCGCGCTCCAAATTCAGTATCATGCCCGCCTTCACATTCAGCGAAGCCCTTTTGGATATGCGCCAGTCGAATCCTGCCAGGGGATTGACCATCACGTCGTCGTTCACGCCCTCGCCTTCAGCGGGCTGCTTCGACTTGGCCAGATGGTTATACTGCACATGGCCGCCGAGCCAAAAGCCGTCCACGGCGTAGGCCTTTCCGCTGATGAGCACATTGAAAGCCTCGCGGCGCGTGTCGGACTGCTGCTGGCGCCAGTCTAAAAAAATCTGCGCATAGCCCCGCCCCTCACGCTTCTGATACTGTGCGAGCACACCGCGAATGTTGGGCTGACGGTATGACAAGGAGTCGCTCCACAGATAGCGCGGCGCATGCTCCACCATAGCCGTGCGAGGAATCATACCCACACTCACTTTCCACGCCTTATGGCGATACTGGTAATAGAGCGTGGGCGACACCTTTGCCCCTTCGGCATCGTGGTTCATAGGCTGAAACCAGCTCACACCGCCCTTGAGAGTGTGGTCGCTGCGTTTGTCGCCCAGCCGCACACCTATTTCTGGAGCCAGCCGGGTGAAGAGGAACGTCTGGTCGGGGCGGAGTTCGTCGCCCCCTTCCCTATTGGCAAAATTTGCGTCGAAGTCGAGGCTCCACACCACCTCTTGGGCGTGGCTCGCAGGAATCGACAGCAGGCACACGAGCATAAAGCCCAACCATTTTCTTGTCATAGCCTACTATATATAATATATGCTTATTCTTTAGGAAGTTGAATGGCCTCCACACCGCGCTTGATGCGTGCAATCGTTTCTTCCTTGCCTAAAATACGGGTGATTTCAAACATGTGAGGGCCTTTGCACTCGCCCACCACCGTGAGGCGGAAAGCGTTCATCACATTGCCCATGTGATAATCGTTGCCCTTGATCCAAGCCATCACTGTGGCCTCGGTGGCGGCAGCGTCGTCAAAGTTGGCGATGCCTTCCAGCAGATCAATCAGTTCGCCCATCAATTTTGGCGTATCTTCTTTCCAGCGCTTTTTCACGTCCTTGGGTGCATACTCCACAGGTGCCTTGAAATAGAAAGCGGCATTGGTCCAGAGGTCCTTCACAAAGTTGATGCGATTTTTCACCGAGCCTACTGCCGCGGCGATATAGCCATCGGTGAATTGCGCCACATTCACATGCTCAGCAAGCACTGGCTTGAACAGCTGTGCGAGGGTGGCATCGTCGGTGGCCATCAGATACTCGTGGTTGAACCACTTGGCCTTTTCAAAGTCGAATTTGGCGCCGCTCTTTGAGCAGTGGGCAAACGAGAAGTCGCGGATCAGTTCGTCCATACTCATGATTTCGCGGTCATCGCCTGGGTTCCAGCCAAGCAGGGCGAGGAAATTGACCACAGCCTGGGGCAGGTAGCCACTCTCGCGGTAGCCCGATGCCACTTCACCCGACTTGGGGTCGTGCCATTCGAGCGGGAACACCGGGAAGCCGAGGCGGTCGCCGTCGCGCTTGCTCAACTTGCCTTTTCCGTCGGGCTTGAGCAGCAATGGCAGATGCACAAACTCTGGCTGGGTGTCGGTCCACCCGAATGCCTCGTAGAGCAGCACATGGAGCGGTGCGCTTGGCAGCCACTCCTCGCCACGAATCACATGGCTCACCTCCATCAGGTGGTCGTCCACGATGTTGGCCAAGTGGTAGGTGGGCAGGTCGTCGGCGCGCTTATAGAGCACCTTGTCGTCGAGAATGGAGGAGTTGATGGTGACATCGCCACGAATCAGGTCGTGCACCACCACATTGCGCCCTGGCTCTATTTTGAAGCGAACCACATAGTTGGTGCCGGCGTCGATGAGCCGCTGCACTTCCTCGGCAGGAAGCGAAAGGGAGTTGCGCATACTCATACGGGTGGAAGCGTCGTATTGGAAGTTTTTAATTTCCTTGCGCTTGGCGTCAAGCTCCTCTGGGGTGTCGAAAGCAATGTATGCCTTGCCGCCGTCGAGCAGCTGCTTCACATATTTGCGATAAATGTCGCGGCGCTCGCTCTGCTTGTAGGGGCCATAGTTGCCACCTTCGGCCACGCCTTCGTCGATGCCGATGCCGAGCCAGTGAAGAGCCTCGTTGATATAGGCTTCAGCCCCTGGCACGAAGCGGTTTGAGTCGGTGTCCTCGATGCGGAGAATCATTGTGCCTCCATGCTGGCGGGCAAAGAGATAGTTATACAGTGCAGTGCGCACACCACCTATGTGGAGAGGCCCTGTGGGAGATGGTGCAAAACGCACTCTAACCTTTCTTTCCATTGTAGTTCTACTGTTTTCTTTCTGTTAATTTTTCAAATATTTTGCAAAATTACAAAATAATCACGACTTACACACACGCCACCGCCAATTACAGCTAATAATCTGTGTGATTTTACGAGAGTAAGGTGGCTATTTTCCCCATGAGGGAGTGCTCGGTGGGGTCGGCGCGGCATGGCACCACAGCCACCCAGCCACTGCGCACAAGGGCCACATCGGTGTCGGCGTCGTCGGGGTGGTCGAGCTGGTAATCGCCGGCGGCCCAGTAGTAGTCGAACCCGTGTGGATCCACACGGTGCTCATACTCATTCACCCAGCGCCCCATGCCTGTGTGCGCCACCTTGATGCCCTTGGCATTGGCTGGCATGTTCACATTCAGGAAGGTGCCTTCGGGCAGACCATCACGGAGCACGGCGGTAAGCACGCGCTCTATCCAAGGCTCATAGGGGGTGAAGTCGGTGTCGGGCGCAAAAGGCTCGGCCGAGAATGCCACGGCAGGCACGCGGTGAACCGCTGCCTCAAACACGGCGCCGAGTGTGCCGCTGTAGAGCACGTTGGAGCCTAAGTTATAGCCATGGTTGATGCCGGAGAGCACCAGGTCGGGCTGCCGGTCGGAGGTGAGCAACTGGTCGAACGCGAGTTTCACGCAATCGGTGGGCGTGCCCTGCACCTGGTATTCGCTGAAGCCTTCGTCCGCTTTCACCTTGTGAAGGCGTAAAGGGGTGAAGAATGTAACGGAGCACCCTTTGCCGCTCTGCTGCGTCGTGGGAGCCACTGCCACCACATCACCATATTTGCGCGCCACCTTTATCAGCGCCTTGATTCCATTGAACGAAAAACCGTCGTCGTTGCTGATAAGAATCAGCGGGCGTTTTTCCTTATTCTTTTCCATATCTTTGTTTATTTATTTTTTATTTCTCTCTATAAGATTAGTAGATAGGATAGTGCAAACCGAACGCAAAAACTCAAGCTCGCTTGAGTTTTATGCTGAGGTGCAGATTATCTTCTACAAAGATAGTAAAATTTGTGCCACACATCTATAATAATAGTGGGTGATTTCTACATTCCATAGCAATATTTATTCACACCATGCAGTGCGAGCAGTATGGCGAAAAAGGCTATGGAAAAGGCCAAACGCATTTACAAAACACGAAAAAATCAAGAAAAACGCATTTTTTTCTGAAAAAAAACGTCATTTTCTTTGCCAGTTTAAAAAAATGCCGTAACTTTGCACTCGCAATTCGGAAACGAATACACACGATGACTCCGTAGCTCAGTTGGTAGAGCAATTGACTCTTAATCAATGGGTCGAGGGTTCGAGCCCCTCCGGGGTCACCAAAGAGAAAGCCTCCTTAACCGGGAGGCTTTTTTTGTTTACCGCCCCCACAAGCAGTATCGTTCAGTAGAAACCAGTGGCGGCGAGGACAGCATCTGCGAGGGAGAAGCGGCTTTAGCGGGCGAGCGGCTATGCTTTTAGTGGGCTAAAGCACCTACTCTTGTCCACTTTTGCATATAAATTCACGAAATAGGGCGCTTTTTCTTCTTGATTACAATTTTTATTACTAACTTTGCTTATGAAATAGTAACAGAATCGCAGCTTTGCGTAATATTTATAAGTGGGATTATAAGCAGAAGCAAATCTAAAATTCTAAAAAAAACTCAAACTTCCAACAACTAAAAAAACTTGTACTATAGTGAAAAATAAGAAGAATCGACTTCAGATTATAGTCGAACTGATTAGGAGGAATTGCATTGGTAGCCAGAACGAATTATCCGAAATGCTGAAAGAGCAAGGTGTGATAGTGACTCAAGCCACCCTTTCGCGCGACTTGAAGACGCTGAAAATCACAAAAGTGGCTAACGATACTGGCAACTATATGTACATCATACCCGACAGCAATGAGCTGCAAGACTCTCTGCTGATGAAGGGACAGAAACGTGAAGGGGGAAACTCACAGATTGGATTCGTGAGTTTGGAATACTCAGGCAACATTGCCGTGATTAAAACACGCAATGGCTATGCCACAGGCCTTGCCTACGACATCGACATGAGCCACTCCGATGTGGTGCTTGGCACCATTGCCGGAGCCGACACGGTGTTTGTGCTGCTCAGGGAAGGCGTGTTAAGAGAAGAGGCCAACGTGTTTTTCGCTCGCTTTGTGCCCATCGACCCTGCAAGCTGAGCGCCGCTTCGGCGGTGTGCCACGCAAGGGGCGAGAGAGGGTGAGCAACAAAAGATGAAACGGAACTGTGGCCTGCCACGCCGCACTAAGCGACAGGGCAGGCACACAACACAATAAGAGAAAGAAACGAAAATTTATTTTTTAGACATTTGATTTCGTAGTAATTTAAAAAAATGATTGACATCAAAGACATTGAAATTGTGGTGGCTGATGAGTCGCATCTCAAGTACATCGATGAGATAATCGACACGATGGCGGCAGCCGCCAAGGTTCGTGGCACTGGTATCGCACGCCGCTCACACGAGTATCTCGACAAGGTGATGCGCCAGAACAAGGCCGTGCTGGCTCTCTACCACGGACGTTTTGCAGGATTCAGCTACATCGAGAGCTGGGATCACCAATTGTTTGTAACCAATTCCGGACTTATTGTCCACCCCGATTTTAGAGGAATCGGCGTTGCTACGATGATCAAACGACGAGTTTTCGCCTTAGCCCGCGAGCGCTATCCGCTGGCTAAGGTGTTCAGCCTCACCACTGGCGCAGCCGTGCTCAACATGAACACCAAGCTGGGCTTCAAGCCGGTGACCTTTGAAGTTCTCACCCGCGACAAGGCATTCTGGAAAGGATGCGAAAGCTGCGTGAACTACGACATACTGCAGCGCAACGGCGGAGCCAAGTGCCTTTGCACCGCACTGCTCTACGACCCCGCCGAGCACATCAACGAAGAAATCACATACGACGACACGAATATGGACACAGAAAAGAAAACTAAGGAGCGCAAAAAAGTTGTGCTCGCCTACAGCGGAGGCCTCGACACCTCTTTCGCCGTGAAATATCTTTCAGAGGACTGCGGCTACGCCGTTTACACCGCCACCGCCAACACCGGCGGCTTCAGCGCAGACGAGCTTGCCACTATCGAGAAAAACGCTTTGGCGCTTGGCGCGGTGAAGCACGTGAATCTCGACGTCACCCACGAATACTATGAAAAGAGTATCAAGTATATGGTGATGGGCAATGTGCTGCGTAATGGCACCTACCCTATTTCTGTGAGCTCGGAGCGTATGTTCCAGGCTATCGCCATTATCAAATACGCCAAGCAGATTGGCGCCGACTGTGTGGCTCACGGCAGCACCGGCGCTGGCAACGACCAGATTCGATTCGACCTCACCTTCCAAGTGCTCGCACCTGAAATTGAGGTGATCACGCCTACGCGCGACCTCTCGCTCACCCGCGATTATGAAATCAACTATCTGAAGGACCACGGATTTGAGGGCGACTTCAAAAAACTGGAATACAGCTACAACGAGGGCCTGTGGGGCACGAGCATCTGCGGCAAGGAAACGCTGCACAGCAATGAGAACCTGCCTGAGAGCGCTTTCCTGCGCCAGATGACCGCCAAAGCCGACAAGCGCATCACCATCGACTTTGAGAAGGGTGAAATCTCGGCTATCAACGGCACGCCCTACCCCGACAAGGTGAAGGCTATTCAAGACCTTGAAAACCTTGTGGCGCCTTACGGCATTGGCCGCGACATCAACCTCGGCGACACCATTATCGGCATCAAGGGCCGTGTGGGATTTGAGGCCGCCGCGCCTTTGCTTATCATTGCCGCCCACAAGCTGTTGGAGAAATACACCACCACCAAGTGGCAGCAGTACTGGAAAGAGCAACTGGGCAACTGGTATGGCATGTTCTTCCACGAGAGCTACTACCTTGAGCCTGTGATGCGCGACATCGAGGCCTATCTGGTGGAGTCGCAGCGCAATGTCACCGGCCGCGTTATTATCGACCTCAAGCCTTACCGCTATGAGCTGGTGGGCGTGGAGAGCGACTACGACCTGAGCAAGACCGACTTTGGCGAATATGGCGAGATGAACAAGGCTTGGACTGCCGACGATGTGAAGGGCTTTACCAAAATCTACGCCAATCCGCTGAAAATTTATCACTACAACCAAATCAAGAACGGTAAAAAGGATTTATAGCGTCATGAAGATTAGAGCTGGCATTATCGGAGGCGCCGGCTACACGGCTGGCGAGCTCACCCGTATTCTCATCTACCACCCCAACGTGGAGCTGAAATGGATCAGCAGCACCAGCAACGCCGGCAATCGCGTGGACAGCGTGCACCAGGGGCTTATCGGTGAGACCGACCTTGTGTTTATTGCCGACACGCCTCTCAACGAAATCGACGTGCTGTTTTTATGCACGCCTCACGGCTTCTCAAAGCCTTTCATCGAGGAGCACAAGCAGGATATTCCCCACGAGCTGCGCATCATCGACCTTGCGCAGGACTTCCGTATAGCCGACGGCACGCACGACTTTGTGTATGGCCTGCCCGAACTGAACCGCGAGCGTGTGAGTGCCAGCACAAGGCACATTGCCAACCCTGGCTGCTTTGCCACCGCCATTCAGCTGGCGCTGCTGCCGCTGGCTGCCGCTGGACTGCTGAACGCCGATGTGCATATCCATGCCGTAACGGGCAGCACGGGAGCCGGCGTGAAGCCCGGACCCACGAAGCACTACTCGTGGCGCAACGACAATGTGAGCATCTACAAGCCTTTCAAGCACCAGCATTTGCTCGAAATCAGGCAGTCGCTCACGCAGCTCCAGCCCAGCTTCACAAGCGAGCTCGACTTCATACCTATGCGCGGTTGCTTCTCACGCGGCATTTTCGCCACGCTGTATCTCCGCAGCGATGCCCAGCTCGAAGATGTGAAGCGGCTTTACCACGACTTCTACCGTGGCCAGGCATTCACTTTCGTGACGGAGAAGGACATCGACCTGACGGACGTGGTGAACACCAACAAGTGCCTGATCCACATCGACAAAATCGACGGCAAGATTCTCATCACCTCCGCCATCGACAATCTGCTCAAGGGCGCGGTGGGCACCGCTGTGCACAATATGAACCTGCTGTTCGGCTTGCCTGAGCGCTCCGGTCTGTGCCTCAAAGCATCCGCATTTTAATAAAAAAACGACGACTACACAACAAGAATGAAACTATTTGACGTATATCCCCTTTTCGACGTAGAGATTGTGAAGGGACGCGGGTGCCACACCTACGACAGCAACGGCACCGAATATCTCGACCTTTATGGTGGCCACGCCGTGATTTCCGTGGGTCACAGCCACCCCCACTATATTCAAGCGCTGAAGCATCAGGCCGAAAACCTGGTGTTCTACAGCAACTCCGTGATCAACAGCCTCCAGCAGCGATTGGCAGAGAAATTAGGCAAGGCCTGTGGCTACGACGACTATCAGCTGTTTCTCATCAATTCTGGTGCAGAGGCGAATGAGAACGCCATGAAGCTGGCATCGTTCCACACAGGCAAGCGCCGCATCATCGCGTTCAGCAAGGCTTTCCACGGCCGCACATCGCTTGCCGTAGAGGCCACCGACAATCCCAAGATACAGGCGCCTGTCAATGCCACAAGCAATGTGACCATCGTGCCCTTCTGCGACATCGACGCCGTGAAGGCAGAGATTGCGAAAGGCGATGTGGCGGCAGTAATCATTGAAGGCATTCAGGGCGTGGGCGGCATACAAGTGCCCACCGACGAGTTTATGCACCAGCTCCGCCAGCTCACGGAAAGCGAGGGCGTGGTGCTTATCCTCGACGAGATACAGAGCGGCTACGGACGCACCGGCAAATTCTTTGCCCACCAGTGGAACGGCATCAAAGCCGACATCGTGACCATGGCAAAAGGCATCTGCAACGGCTACCCCATGGGCGCACTCATCTGCAGCCCGGCCTTCAAGCCCGTGTATGGTATGCTCGGCACCACTTTCGGCGGCAACCACCTCGGCTGCGCCGGAGCCATCGCCGTGCTTGAAATTTTCGAGCAGGAGCACCTGGTGGAGAATGCGCACAAGGTGGGCGAGCACCTGCTTGCCGAGTTGAAGAAAATTCCAGGCATCAAGGAAGTGCGAGGCCGCGGTCTGATGATAGGCATGGAATTCGACTATCCGGTGAAAGAGCTTCGCAGCCGCCTCATTCACGAGCAGCACGTGTTTACCGGTGCAAGCGGCGCCAACATGATTCGCCTGCTGCCGCCATTAGTGCTCACCATGGCCGAGGCCGACGAATTTATCAGCCGCCTGAAAGCCGCACTCTAAGCCATCACACCCACGCAAGAATCACACTGCGTGACCCAAATCGTATATGCAACGCACGGCTCGTGCGTCCGCGCCCAATAAGTGGCCCGTCGAATCCAAAGTTTGTTGGGGTTCGCAATGCACAGGTTGGGAAGTCGGACACACGGGCCGTGCGTCACCACAGGAATGCCCCCTACTTTGAGTTATTCATACACAATCTTTCTTTCTTATAAACGTCTTATAGTCGCTATATATGTTGGAAAAAATAGATTATCAATAACTTTAATGTGTTAGTTTTTTCTTATTTTTGTATGTTCAAACCATTCTTGGCAGAACACGGGCTATGAATATGATAAGGAAACTGGCAATATGACACTGCGCACCGACAGCATAACCGGCCACAGCGAGCCTTTCGGCTACGACGGCATGAACCGCCTCACCTGTGGCGGCGAGGACAGCTACGCCTACGACACGCGTGGCAACGTCACCCACCGCAGCGGTGTGGGCGCATATACCTACAGCTCAGCCGCCCCCTACGCCGTGAGCGAGGTGCCGTTCAGCGCGATGGTGCCGCAGCGCGAGCAGCACATCGCCTTTGGCGCGCTCCAGCAGCCCGACAGCATCAGCGAGGGCGGTGCGGTGGCCACGTTCACCTACGGTGCCGACCTGCAGCGGAGCGCCATGCGCATCACCCGGAAAGACGGCTCTGAACTCAGCGTGCGCTATCACGACGGTGGCGCGCACACCGGCTTCGACCGCCTCAGTGCGGGCGGCGCCAAGCGGCACAAGGACGTGCTGTGGATAGGCGGCGACCCCTACACTGCCCCGGCGGCGATGGTGCGCGACTACGGCTCGGGACATTGGCAGCCACGAATCGTGGTGCGCGACTGCCTGGGCAGCGTGGTGGCGGTGACCGACACCGCCGGCACAGTGCTGGAGCGCGACAACTACGATCCGTGGGGCGTGCGCCGCGACCCGCTCACACAGCAGCCCTACGCCTCCGGCGAGGAGCCGGAGCTGCTGCTCGGCAGGGGCTACTGCGGGCATGAGCATCTGCCCGACTTCGGGCTTGTCAACATGAACGCGCGCCTCTACGACCCTGCACTGTGCCGCTTCCTCAGCCCCGACCCCATGGTACAGGCTCCCGACAACAGCCAGAGCTTCAACCGCTACTCCTACTGCCTCAACAATCCACTGAAGTTCATAGACCGAACCGGCATGAATGCCTACTATAGCAAAAACGGACAGATTGTATACTCGTTACCAAAGTTGGAAGGGGAAAGGCACCTGGGCCTATATGGGGTCGTGGTTACGGCAGAACCCCTAACTTCCATTCTGCCTTGGGGTGTGAACCACTATAAGCCCCAAGACCCTGGCGAATGGTTGCAATACTATGGGTCGCAGCAGGATATATGGGGCGGCAGAGGCAACGGAGACCCCTTTGACATCAACCAGGGTGGATATTCT
>JBNMJK010000008.1:0-52790 GCA_050873765.1 Sodaliphilus sp. | reverse complement strand
TGTTGATGAGGGCGGTCACGTCGCTCACGTTCACCACGCCGTCGGCATTGATGTCGCCCTTCTTGCCTGGCTGTTCATCGCCGCCTACGTTAGTGCCCATCTTATACACGCCCATGCCATTATAAGCCTTGAAGGTGAAGATGGTGGCCACCTGCGCACCGTTCTCCTCATTCACATCCACGTTGAGGCAGTGCACGCGAAGACCGCTGTCGCTCACCTTACCGAGGCTGTCGGCAGGAATTTGCCAGTATTTCTTCATGCTCTTAAGTTCCATATCGCTATTGAGTTCTACGATGTTGGCTTGGCAGCCATGGCCGGTGCCGTCGTATGCAGCCATCACATAGGTGAACATGTTCTTGCCGTCGATGGTGAATTCTGCCATTCCGTTGGCTGTGAACTGTGGTTGAAGCTCGGTAGGCACTTCCTCAAAGCTGTCGATAAGCGAGCCGCTCACGTCATAGAGCACGGGGGCGGTGTCGAAGCAGTCGATGTAGAACATCTCGCCTGCATAGAGGTCTTCTTCAGTGGTGCCCATCACCATCTTCACTACTGGTGCAAGGCTGAAGCCTGTCTTAGTTTCGGGATAGAAAGTGGTGAACTCGATAGAGGGGTCGCCGTCGAAGCCGCCTTCAAATTGGGTAGCGCCCTGGTCGGCGTGCCAGCGGTAGCATGTGGCGCTGCCTGCGCCGCCGGTGTTGTTACCGATAGTCATCACATTGCACTCAGCCTTTTCACGGGTGATATCGCCAATCACGTCAAGATAGTCGGTGCGCTCCAGCTTGTCGCCTTTCTGCAGATTATCCACGAGGGTGAGTGTGCCATTCTCGGTGTTCACCATGTAAATGGGAACGGTGGTTGACACATTGCTGGTCATTGGAGCCACCCACACATGGCCAAAGTTGTCGCGGCCAATGCTTGCCACACCAAGGAAAGTGGTGTAAGGTGTGCCGTTGAGGGTGAGGTCGAGATCGGGCAGTGGAGATCCGTCTTCCACCTTAAAGCGGTGAATCACTGATTGCGAGAGGGTGTCTTTACCCACCACCACAGCCTTTTCCTCGCTGCGGGCCACATAAATCACGCCATCATTCATCACAGCGGTGCGGGCGCGCTGGTTGCACGCTGCGTCGCGAATGAATGTGGTGGTGTGCACGCGGTCGTAAATCCATTTGTTCACCAGGTTGTAGCCATTCACTGGCTCATACTTCTGTCCGTCGGTCACAGCAAAGGCACTTACTGCAGAGAGCAGTGCCAATGCAATTAAAAGTAAATTTTTTTTCATGTCAATAAATAATAGTAGAATAATTAGTATAACTGAATTTGTTAATAGTCGAAATCTGGAAAAATTCTGCACAAAAAAATGCATATTTTTCTTTATAGGCATAAAGATACAAAAAAATGCGCAATAGTGAGCTATACTGCTATAAAAAAATCCCCTGCACAGGAAATCCTTGCAGGGGATAATATTCATTCAAATGAAAGCAGGGTGCGGCGTAAAGCACGCCGTGTCACCTTGATTTCGGCAGGTGGATTATTACAAGCCCAGAACCATATTGATGAGGGCAGTAACGTCGCTGGCATTCACAGCGCCATCGCCATTCACGTCGCAAGTGGCGTCGGCATAGTCAGCTGTGCCAAGCACCTTGTTGATGAGGGCGGTCACGTCGCTGGCGTTCACCACACCATCGGCATTCACATCACCCTTGATTCCTGGCTGTTCGCCACCACCTACGTTCTTACCAATCTTGTAAACAGCCACACCATTGTAGCTCTTGAAGTCGAGAAGAGTAATCACGTCGGAGCCATTCTCCTTGCCATATTCTACGCTGAGGCAGTGGATACGGTTACCACCGTCTGAAGTCTGGCCGAGGCTGTCGGCAGGAATTTGCCAGCATTTCTTCATGCTCTTGAGTTCCAAATCGCTGTTGAGCTCTACGATGTTGGCTTGACAACCATGGTGTGTGCCAGAGTATTGAGCGATAGAGTAAGCCAGGAAGTTACGGCCTTCGAGTGTAAACTCAGCCACACCGTTAGTACCGTTTTCTGGATAGAGCGACTTGTCAACTTCTTCAAAGCTGTCGATGAGGCTACCAGTGATGTCGTAAAGGGCAGGCACTGAGTTGAAGCCGTCCACATAGAAGAGCTCACCTGCGTAAGGAGCATCTTCGTTGCTTGGCTCGTAGCACATCTTCACTGTTGGGCCATAGCTCCATTCTGTCACAGTTTCAGGATAGAAAGCGGTGATTTCCAGAGAGAGGTCGCCTTCAAAGCCACCTTCAAATGTTTCAGAACCTTGGTCAGCGTGCCAGCGATAGACTGTGGCCACCTGAGTACCGGCGTTCATCACATTACATTCAGCCTTTTCGCGGGTAATGTCGCCCATCACGTCGTAGTAGTCGGTACGTGCGAGCTTGTCGCCCTTGCTGAGGTTTGCAATAAGGGTAAGTTCACCAGTTTCTGGATTGAGCTGATACAAAGGAATTTCAGTAGCCTTTTCACTGGTGTAAGGCATCACCCAAAGGTGACCGAAGTGGTCGCAGCCAATGCTGTTCACACCCAAGAACACGCCGTAAGGCTTTCCATCGAGGGTCACGTCGAGTGGCTTAAGCTGAGCGCCAGTATTGGCGTCGAGACGATAGATTACTGATTGTGACACAGTGTCGCCAGGAGCAACAACTGCCTGCTTCACCTCTGAACGAGCGATGTAAACCACGCCATTGTACAAAGCGGCTGTACGCGCACGAGTGTTGCAGAAATCAGTCTTAGTGAATTCTGATGGAGTGTGGAAACGGTCAAGAATCCAGCTGTTCACAATCTTAATGTCGTTCACTGGTTCATAAGTCTGACCGTCGGTAGCTGCGAAAGCACCCACGGAAGCTACCAGTGCAAGAGCTGCAGTAAGTAAAAACTTCTTCATTTGTAAATAGGTTGTTAAGATTATTAATTAGTTTGTTATACAATAATCGAATTATACTTCCTACAAAGTAAATAATTTTTCATCACATAAGCAAATATTCACGAAAAGAAAAATTTGAAGTTGGAAAAATGATACTCGGTGAACATCACAGATAAATATTCACCGAGTAATGCTTTATTGACCCAAAATGAGGTTGATGAGGGCGGTGACATCGCTCACGTTCACCGCGCCGTCTGCGTTGAGGTCGCACACGGTGTCGGCATAGTCGTTCAAGCCCAAAATTCTGTTGATGAGGGCGGTCACATCACTCACGTTCACCACACCGTCGGCGTTGAGATCGCCCACAAGTGGTGCAGCCACATACTTAAACTGACGAATAGGCGAATAGTCGGTATAGTTCACCTTGGTGGATCCTGCCGTGCCATAGGTGTAGCGGGCACGCACATAATAGCTTTTTCCGTCCACAGGGTGACCGGTTCCAGTCATTTCTGAAAGTGGCATAGTGGCAAACTCGCCTTCATCAAGGGTGGCTTTCCATGAGGAGCGCACTGGGAAGGTGGCCGATGTGCTGATTTCCACACGGAGCGACTGTGCACCCTCTTCGGGCTCAAAGCTCACGCTCTGGTTGCCGTGCAAGGTAGCGCCGTCGGCAGCTGGTGAGAGCAGCACTGGCGTGGCTGGAATCACATCTTTGGTGGTGAACTTCACCACTTCGCTCTTGTCGGTGGCATCGCCCAAGCGCGCTTCAACCTGTGCGTAGTAGGTGGTGCCGCCAGCCAATTTGTATTTTGGCAGCAGAAGGCTCGCCTCGCTTGTTTTTGCCACATAAGTGGGCGAGGTCATCGATTCGTTGGAGGATATGCTGAGCGTGTAGGCCGTGCCCTCTGCTGCTTTGCTCCATGAAATTTCGGGCGTGAGCTCCTGATTGGTGGAAGCATTGAGCGGACTATTGATGGCGATTTTCTGGCAGGTGAACGAATTCACATCACTGGTGACGCTCGACAGGTTGAGCCCTCGTGACGACACTCGCCAATAGTATGTGCCTGGCGCAATACCAGGAATGTCGGTGATGGCGATGGTGGTGTCGGGCACCTCCACATAAGCCACGGCGTGCTCACAAGCGGCGTCGCTGAACACTTCCACGGTGTGCAGTGTGCCGTTGGTGCGCCAAGCCAGGCGCGAGAGCATGGGCACTGTGGCACCATTGGCTGGCGATGTGATCACCGGCTTATCGGCTGGGAGGGAACTACTACCGACAAGCACGGGGGCAAACTCATTCTCCCAGCGGTCGAGTATCGTGACGGCAAAGCGGTAACCCGTGGCGTAGTTTGCCTTAATTTCGTAGCTGTTGGGATAGGTGAATCCTAATAAATAGTCGGCCTGGCAACGGAAATCAGCGTCTGTCACGCTGTCAGGAATGGCGTAGATGGCATAGCGCACATTATCCACGGCGTCCCACATCAGTGTGTTGCCCTCGCGGCGGCAGTTAGTCACTGTGCCATACTGCTTCTGGGGTGCTATCCACTGCGTGCTGGGACACAAGGCAGGGGTGGTGAACACCTGATTTTTGAGCCAGCGGCGAAGTCCCCATGTCTGGCCATCGATGGTGCCATTATTGTTGCGCCAAGTGCTGTATTTGAAATACACCATACCCTGCGCCTGGGCATCGCGCATGATCTGCACTTGGTTGGAAAACTCTTTCAAGTCCCAGCCTTCTTTGCCGAAACTTGAGCAACTTTGGCTAATGTACACGTGGCGGTTGAATTTCTTGCCGATCTTTCCCCACCAGGCGGTCACCTCGTCGAAGTTGCCATTGGTGTTCCAATACACTTGCGGCGAAATGAAGTCGATGGTTCCACGAGTAACCCAGGCCATTGGGTCGCTGTAAATTTGATTGTACTGCCAGTCGGAACCGGGACTTGGGTCAACGCCATACTTGGCTGCCACATCGGGCGATGAGCAAGCCACACCGGCAGGGCCTATGCCAAAACGCACCCATGGCTTGGTCTGCTTAATCATAGCGTTCACGTCGGCCACCATCTGGTTCACGTTCTCGCGGCGCCAGTCGCCTTGACTGAGGGTGCCGCCGCCATTCTTATAAGAGGCATACAAATTGGCATCGAGCGAGAAGTCGCATCCCCCTTGATTGTAGAAGTAGTCGTCGAACACCAGTCCGTCCACATCATACTTGGTGATGATGTCTTTACACACGTCCACCACACGCTGCCTCACTTCGGGCATACCGGGGTTGAGCACGGTTTCGTAGCTGGTGGTGAGCAACCAGTCGGGGTGAGTGTGAATGTAGTCGAGCTCGCTCTGCCCCCAGGTTGAACCTTTGGGTGCATAGCGGTAGGGATTTACCCAGGCATACAGTTCGATGCCGCGCTTATGGGCTTCCTGCACAATCCACTGCAAGGGGTCGAATGCAGGCACGTCGCCACGCTTGGCCACGATGTAGCTCGACCATGGCTCGTAGGCCGAATTATACATGGCATCGCACATGGCGCGCACATGGAAATACACGGCATTCATATTGTTGGCCGCCAAGGTGTCGAGCATTCGCTGGCATGATGCCTTCATGGTGGCGGCATTTGATGCGGTAATCTTGCCCGATGGCCAGTCGGTAACATAGGCACTCATCCACACCGAGCGCTGCTCGCGCTTGATGGCGGCATGAGCGGTGGTCACACCGAAAAGCAGGGTCACCAGCAGCAATAATTTAAAATGAAATTTCATCATATTCGGGGTATTGATTATTCTATGGAATTACGTAATTTTTCAGAAGGAAACAGAAAGTGAGCAATTGCTTTGAATGTAACAAGCAGCTCATTGTATCAAGCCACATAAATTGAAAAATGAACTTAAAATACGATGGCTGCGTAAAAGCCACAAACTCACTTCACGCTTTCTGATTAGAAGGAATAAAAAAACAGGGGACGCTGAATTTGGTATTAGCGTCCCCTGTATTCATATTTCGGTTAAGAAATGTTCAGAGGAAATTAGAACAACGCGGTCTTGCGTGGGTTGATGCACACACCAAGAATCTTGTCGGAGTTGTCCATGAACTTATGAACAGTCTTAGTGGCTGGATCGTAGTACATCAGACCGGTTGTGTAGTTCTTCTCACCTGAGCTTGCGCGGAAGCCGAAGTACACATAGTGTGAACTTGGATCCACAGCAAATTGAGTGGTGTAAACGCCTTCAGAAGCAGAGGTGTTGATTGGGTCGGCCTCCATGTTGATAAACTTGTTGTAGTTAGCGTATTCCACAGTCTTGTCAGAAGCTGGAATGTTGTATTCGCAGAAACCTACACCAGGAGTGTTGCCGGCTACCATCCATACATAGAGCTTGCCGAGGTCTTCATCAAGTGTGAAGGCACGTGGCTGAGTGGTTTCGAGCACGATTGGGTGAGGAATCTTCACACCTGCGCCAGTCTTGCCGATGTCGCTGGTGTTGAAGCGGTAGATACCATTACCTGAATAGTTCTTACCCCACCAGAACATGCCACTCTTGTCGATGTAAAGACCTGTGTGGATAGCACCATACGACATGCCCTGACCATAGTAAGCAAGCTGGTTGTTCACCACGAAGTAGCCATTAGTGCTGGAGTAAACGGTAGATTCACGAGCGCCACGGGTGCTCAATGGAATCTGACGGATACCGGTGTTACGGTCGGTGTAGTAGAGGTAAGTGCCATCGGTGCAGCCCTGGAATGGGTCGTTGAATGCCTGGCCACCCACATTGGTGATCATCACATTCACGTTTGCACCATCAGCGCTCATCACAGAAATCTTACCGTCGCCGAGTGTGCCATCTTCGTCGTTCACATAGATGTATTGCTTACCAGCGTCAAGAATGTAGATATTGTCTTGCTCAGTGCCGGAAGTTGATTTTTCAGTAGCGAACACAAGTTGTGTAGGCATATTACCAGAGTTCACACCCATATCGAATGGGAGGTTCTTGGTGCCCTTAGGCAGCTTGTCCAAATCCACGAGCTTGTAGGCCTTGATGTTGCCACCGAGCTCTGCATAGTAGAGTGTAGCGCAAGGTTCGGTAGTACCCACTTGCACATTCACATAAGAGTCTTGCAGACGGCGGTTCTCACCATTCACGTCAAACCAAGTTTGCAGCTCGATTTTCTGCGAACCGATGTTCTTGAAGCTCAAAGCGCCAGGGTTGTCGATAGAGCCATCTTCATGAGAGTAGCCCACGAATTCAGAAATTTCAGTGCCATCGGCCTTCTTTGTGCCTTCTGGGAATTTCCAAACGTATTTGCAAACGAGCTTCTCTGGGTTAGGCAACTCGATGTCGAGGTTCACCTTCACATCGTTGATCACCACCACAGGAGCAGTCTGGCTGGTCACGCTCAATACTGGAGCAATATCATAAATCATCAGAGGGTAAGTTCTTGAACCTACGCCGTCCACGGTAAGGGTAACGTTGTAAACGCCTGCCTTTTCATATTTGTGCTTTGGATTAGCTTCGTTTGAAGTTTTGCCATCGCCGAAATCCCAAGTCACATTGCCACTTTTTGAAGAGGTGTTGGTGAATTGGACAGTTGACACGACATAAAAGTCGAGTTGATACTCATCGCCATCTACCTGGTAGGTGAAATCCACATCCTTTGAGGGGAAATTGCCATAGCTTGGCTCTTTGTCCACACAAGAGGTTACAGCCAGCATCATAATGGCCAAGAGTAGGAAATTCTTTATCATTTTCATATTGGCTTCTTATTAATTGAGTGTGATTTCTTCGTTGTTACTTGTTACACCCACCTTGCCCTCAGTGTCGTAAACATGGAATGTGGGCTGCAGATAGTAGGTGCGTGAAAAATCTACGTTGTAAACCTTATTGGCAGAGTCATAAATCCAGCCTGTGAAAGGAATGGTGCTGATGAGGTCTTTCCAGTAAGGCATGTATTTGGCGCGCACGGTAGTGATTTTGCCACCGGTATCGTCGCTGTAACGGCTGAAGAGCCACTCTGAAGACTTATACACTGGGTAAACCTTCACGCCATCAGGAGCGTCTTCTGCCTTGGCCACTTCGTTGTAGGTGGTCTGCTCGTTCACCACGGTGATGTAGTAGTAGTGGTCAATCTCGTCCACCAGTTCACCTTTGGCATTCTTCACCTGAGTGTACCAAGCGTCGCTCTTCTTGTCGGTCTCGGTCTCAGTTGGGAAGTTCACGCCATATTTAGCGTTGAGCTGCTCAAACAATTCTTTAGGGAATTCATAATTCACATACACCTTGCGAAGGTCGTTGTAGTAGGTGCTGTCCTTGGTGAGGGCAGTGACCATGTGCTCCACAAATTCAGTGTCGAAGCCTTCGGGGAAATATTGAGCGAATTTCTCGGCATCCCATGTGGCTGGCGATTTCCACACCACTGGAGAAAGGGTGCGTGAAGTGGGGAAAGAATCGGTGAGCACAAACTCATGTCCGTCCCACTCTGCCTTTGAGTGTGCATATTTTGCCACGCTCTGCGAGCTGCGCACAGTGTCGGTTTTTGAAAACGACTTGTTGTAGGCCAGTGCGGTGGTGAGTTTTGCAGTGGCAGATGCGGTCTGCTCACGCTTCACCTGCGCCCACACTTCGCTATGGTCGATTTGGCGTTCAGCCGAGGTGTAGTATTTAGCCTTGAAGCCTGCATAGTTGCCGGCTTTCACCACCTTGGAGCTCTGCTCCCAATCGACGGTAGGAAGAACCTGACCAAGTTCGCCCTTGTCGCCGATAAGGTCGTGATTGGCACATGAGGTGAGTGTCAATGCTCCCAAAGCTAAAGAACCTATTATATTTAAAATTTTCATAATCGTTAAATGTATTTTTTCATTTAAAATCAAATGATTTCTCGCTTAAATTTATTCGCCGGTGAGCGATTTCACTTCACCATACTTCTTAGCCCAAATCATTGGTTCTTGCAGCCACTTGTAGTTCTTGTAGGCACCAAGGCGTTCAAGTTCGGAGCGGTTGTATTTTTCCTCAGTTTCTGGGTCGTAGTTGATACGCTGAATCCAAGTGTTCTCTTTTTGAGCCTCGGTCAAGCCATCAATCCAGTAAGCAGCATACAGGTTGTAAGGACGGCGCAGTGTTGGGTAGATAATTTCCTGGTTATCGCCAATGCCGTATTTGTTACGGTTGTTGCTGTAGTGGTAGCGGCGCATATCGGTCCATTGCTCTGCCTGGAGGTAGAGGGCGATATACTTCTGCTGCATCAAGTCGCTCAGTGAGAATTCACTTGGGTTGAAGAACCAGTGCTTGTTGCCGCGCTCGGTCACTTTGTGCACGTTGTAGGTGCGAATCACCTGGCCACGGACTGTCTTCTCGGTGTAGTCCTCAGTGTTGTTGAGGAATGCATCTACCTGAAGATCCCACCATTTCTTAGCCTCGAAGCCTGGCACATCGCTTGCTGAGTTGTCGCCGGGATACTTGTTGTCGGTAGAGGCGTTGTAGTTAGGATTAGGATACTTCTGGAGGAAGAAGTCGAGATGGCGCTGAATGTTGTGCTCAGTAGCTTCCTTAGCCAAAGCGCAAGCCTGAGTCTTGTCGCCCATCCAGTAGAGAGCCTCTGCCTTGATGAAGTAGAGTTCTTCCATAGTGAAGAGTGGGTTGTAGCCGGTGGTAGCACCAGCGTAGGCACCCATATACATATCAGGATAGTTCACAGCCTTGTAAGATGAGCCCATACCGATGTTGGCATCAAGATAGCGCATCTTCACTTTGGCAGCTTCCACCGATGAAGAAGTAGGACCTGTACGGGCAATCATCAGAAGGCCGCAACGTGGGTCGTTGGCCCAACCGTCGTGCTGGCTTTCAGCGGTGAACTGTCCGTTGAGCTTTTCATCATCTGGCTTACCGATACCCAAAAGGTCGGCCATGAAGAATTTAGTAGGAACGGCTTCGCTCAAGAGGTTGCCACGAGATTCCCAAGAGTTAATCTTAGGCTGTGCCACACTCCACACGCAGCTCTGTTCGCCAGTACCGCCAGAGAAGTTGTAGCGAGGCTCGTTGCCGAACCAAGAACCGTAAAGGAGGTCGCCCTTGCGCCATTGAGCGATAGCTGCATCGGCAGCGTCAACAATCTTCTGGCACATGGCTGGACTGCAGTCGATGTTAGGAATATTGCGGAGGAGCATACGAGCCTTGAGTGCAAGCACAAGACCCTTCCAGCGGCTGAGGTCGCCACCGTAAATGCGGTCCACGTCGAAACCAATCTTTTGGTTGTCGGGGCTGTCAACGATAGATGGATCGTCGTACATCTTAATCAGGTCTTCAGCCTCTTGGAACATCCAGGCGTAGATTGAAGCCTGTGAGTCGTATTGAGGTGAGTTTGACTGGAGAGCCTGTGAACGTGGCATATCACCAAACTCATCGGTGGTGAGCTGGGTCGACATCAAGCGAATGGTGCGTGCGATAAGCTCGTAGTTAGGCGATTTGATGGCCTGAGAGTTGGCAATCAAGTTTTGGCCGTTTTTGCAGATGTCGTAGAAGTGACGGCGCCACTGTGGGTGACGGTTCATAGTCAGAAGTTCCCACTCACTCTTATAGGAGTAACCAGAGCTGAGCTTGGTCTTGTCGGTGGTGGTGAGCATCTGAGAGAAGTAAGCGTTATACTCGGCGTTGTCGTAGTTGATTTGCTGAGCATAGAACACAAGCACTGGCAAGCCCACCTTGGCATCAATCACGTGCGCCTTGTCGGGGTTCACGTTGTCGTCGAGAGCGTCTTTACAGCTCACGGTAGCCATGCCCACCAATGCAGATAATGCTATTAATTTTATCTTGTTCATAATAATTATTGCCTGAGATTAGAATGTTGCTTTAAGTGTGAAGTTGAAGCTGCGGGTAGATGGCACGTTGTAGTTGTCGATGCCAGAGCCACCTGCACCACCACCTGTAGAGGCGAGCACTGATGGGTCGTTGCCTGAGTACTTGGTGAGCAAGAAGAGGTTACGGCCGGTGATAGTAGCGCTCAAGCCCTTGATAGGCCAAGATTTCTTCAGCAGTGAAGTGAAGTCGTAGTTCAAAGTCACATAGCTCAAACGAATGTAGGAGCCGTCTTCAATGAAGTTCGACGACACTGCATAGAAGTAGGTGCTCATGAAGTTGTAGTCGAATACCACAGGAGTGGTGTTCTTGCGGTAAGTGCCGTCGCCATTGGCCACCACACCGTTGAAGATGTATTCACGGTTGCGGTATTTTTCAAGCGTGCGTGCCATACCGTTGCCCATGAGGTTACGGCCAGTCACATTCACCACGTCGCCACCGCAGCGGCCATCGAGCAGGAATGAGAGTGTGGCATTCTTGTAGCGCAAAGTGGAACCGAGGCCGAGCAGGAAGTCTGGCTCACGGTTACCGATAAGTGTACCCTTTGAAGAGCTGATCACTGGATAACCGTTCTCGTTGCAGATCACGTTACCGTCAGGATCGCGCATATAGTCCTTACCAGTGATACCTGTGGTGGATCCACCGAGGTACGACACTGAGAAGATATCGCCATACTGGCCTGCGTTGATTTCCGACACACCTTCAGGAAGGTAGGTGAGTTTACCGCGGTTGAACGAGAAGTTCACGTTTGCAGTCCAGTCGAAGTCATTGGTCTTGATGATGTCCTGACCAAGGGTGATTTCCATACCGTGGTTGAGCACGGTACCCTCGTTACGGGTTTGGAGAATAGTACCCGAAGCAGGTGACACACGCACCGACACAATCTGGTTGTCGGCAGTGGTTGAGTAGTAAGCCACGTCTAAGCGAGTGCGGCTGTTGAAGAAGCGCAAGTCAGCACCAATTTCCCAAGAAGAGTCCATTTCTGGCTCGAGGGTGATAGCGCGTGAAGTGGTTGGATCCACACCGTAGCCACCGTCAGGGAAGGTAACCCATTGCTTGTAGGTGTCGGTGAAGAGGTATGATGGGCAGTCCTTACCCACCTTAGCCCAGTTACCACGAATCTTACCATAAGAGAACCAGTCGTTGCTCAGGTGGAAGAGTTCGCTGAAGATCACACCACCAGTAACTGATGGATAGAAGTACTGGCACTTTTCAGCTTGTTTCAAACGTGAAGAGCCGTCCAGACGACCAGTCACAGAAAGTTGTGCCACGCCCTTGTAGTCGAAGCGGAGCTCACCGAAGTAGCCATACTTGTTCCAAGAGTTGTGGTAAAGAGTTGGGTGATTGCTCTTGAGCAGGTCACCGTTGGTGAAGTCGGTGTTCATGAAGCTGTAGTAGTCGCCGCCGAGCTGGAAGTGCTCGCCGTAGATTGAAGCCTCATAGCTGCTCACTTCCTTGTATTCGGCACCGAGCAGGAAGTTGAAGTTGAAGTCTTCTGCAAAGGTCTTCTTCCAAGTGGCAGTGGCCAAAGCAGTGAACTGCTCGCTGCGTGAAGGCTGGAATGAATAAGAGCCGTAGAGGCTTTGGTTCTTTGCCAGCACGTCTTTCACCTTTTCGTCGTCGGGATTTTTGAGGTCGCCGTCGTAGATGCGAGGAATGGAGTAGCTTTCATAAGTGCTGTATCCCTTATCGTAACCAATCTTACCATTGAAGATGAGGTCTTTGATAGGCTCATAGGTCAACTGACCATTGATTACGATACGGTTACTTTCAGTGTTGCTCTTGTCTTTGTATCGTCCGTAGTAAGGTGAAGGGCCGCAGTTCAAGCGCTCCAGGTCGGTGAGTTCGTCCCAGTGGTCGTAACGGGCTGCCCAGTTCACATGTCCCTCAAGGGTCTGATAGTCTTTCATGTCCTTGTTGATGCCATAAGCATAGATGCTGCTCATGGAGTTACCGAATCCGCGGCTCTTGCTGTTCACGAAGTTGGTGGAGAGCTGGATGGTCACTTGCTCGCTTGGCTTGTAGTTGCCTTTCAAGAACACGGTGAGTTGCTTTTTGTAGTCTTTTGGCACAATACCTTGGTTGTCGGTATAAGCCACAGATGCGTAGGAGTTGAATTTCTCGCTACCGCCCGACACCGACATGTCGTACTTCTGAAGAAGACCAGTTCCGAGGAATCCGCCAAGGTTGTCGTAGAATTTGTCGTTTTCGTTCAGGTATGGACCCCAACCGCCGGTTGAGCTATTTTCCTTATACATACCGCGAACACCAGGAGTGAACACGCGCTGGAGCTTTGGCACACGCATAGCGTTGCTCACTTCGAGTGAGGCAGATGCGTTCACAGTCACCTTACCGTCTTTAGCACCGCTCTTGGTGGTGATCATAATCACACCGTTGGCAGCTTCCTGACCGTAGAGTGCAGATGCGGCAGCACCTTTCAGCACGCTCATGTTCTCAATATCGTTTGCGTTGATGTCGCCCAGTGAAGTACCGTGACCGCGAACAGGCACACCGTCCACGATAACGAGAGGCTCATTGTTCTGCGAGGTATTAACCGATGAAATGGCGCGGATAATCACCTGGGTTGAGGAGTTTGGTGAACCACCGCCAGAGTTAACCTGCAAGCCTGCCACCTTACCTTGCAATGAACTTGCAAAGTTGGAAGCGCTACCAGCAGTCACCTGGTCGGAGTTAAGACTCTGAACAGCGAAGTTCAGTTTCTTCTTTTCTTGTGTCTGACCCATTGCAGTGACCACCACCTCAGAAAGCACCTGAGAATTGTCGGTCATCTCCACATCGATAACGGTTTGGTTACCAACCTTAATCGAGACTGGGTTCATACCCACATAAGTGATGTCGAGCACGTCGCCGTCCTTCACATCGAGTTGAAATTTTCCATCAACGTCGGTGGTCACACCACGAGTTGTGCCATGCACGCGCACGGAGGCACCAATAATGGTTTCCTTGTCCGACGCCTGCTTCACAACACCCGTGACAGTGCGGGCAAAACCCATCACCGCAAAGAGGGAAAATAACAGAAGCAATAGCTGTTTTCTCATAATTAATTGTTTGTTAGTTATTTGTTAAATGGATTGTTATAATCTTAATAGTTAAGCAATTCGCTACCGCAAAACCGCTCTCGCCAAAAATGATGCATTTTTAGCAACTACAAAGTAAACATATTTTTTTGGAAAGAGAAAGAATATACAATCAATAATAATACTCCATTTACATTTTTTAAGAATTCTGAACAGCAATTTAGAACGAATCTTATAGTGAAACCTACACATTATATATATTATGACTCCCTCATATGGCATTACAGGTGAAACGGCCAAAGACACATGTGTAGTCAATTCTGCTACAGCCTCGCCCCCCTACAAACACTATCCGCCGCAGTACCACAGCCTACCGCCTCAACTCTCACGCCTTTTTCGAAGCGACCGTATCGGGAAAAACAGCGTTTTAATGTATGCAAAACGAGGCGAACCGCATGCATAACCTGAATTAGAATTTTCTGCATAAAAGCCTCGTTTTGCATATTTATTCATATTTTTTACTAAAACTACCACTTTTGATTTAAAAATATAAGATTTTATGCTATTTTTTTAGCAATTTCCTTGCACGATTCATTTTATTTGCATACTTTTGCATACAAAATAAATAAATATTCATTTTTACACAAAACTTTTAGGTTATGGACGAGTCAAAGAAATTTCTCCTTCAAGAAAAAGATATTCCCACTGCATGGTACAACGTGATGGCTGACATGAAAATCAAGCCACGCCCCATGCTCAACCCTGCCACGAAACAGCCTCTGAAAGCTGAGGACCTTTATCCACTGTTCAACAAGGCGTGTGCCGACCAGGAAATGAACAACACCGACAAGTGGATTGAAATTCCGGAAGAGGTGCGCGAAATGTACAAAATATGGCGCCCTACCCCACTGGTGCGCGCCCGTGGCCTGGAAAAAGTGCTCGACACTCCTGCACACATCTATTTCAAGAATGAGAGCGTTAGCCCGGTGGGATCGCACAAGCTCAACTCTGCCATAGCTCAAGCATATTACTGCAAGCAGGAGGGCGTGACCAACATCACCACCGAGACTGGAGCCGGGCAATGGGGAGCGGCTCTGTCGTTGGCAGCCAAGCATTTCGGTCTGGCTCTGGCCGTGTATATGGTAAAGGTATCGTATCACCAGAAACCATACCGCCGCTCTATCATGCAGACCTATGGCGCTGAGGTGATTGCATCGCCAAGTATGTCGACCCGCGCCGGAAAGGACATCATCACCAAGAATCCAAACTACCAAGGCTCGCTCGGCACCGCCATCTCCGAAGCTGTAGAGTTGGCCATGACCACGCCCAACTGTAAGTATGTGCTCGGCTCGGTACTCAACCACGTGGCGCTGCACCAAACCGTAATCGGCCTGGAGGCTGAAAAGCAGATGGAAATGGCTGGCGAATACCCCGATGTGGTGATCGGCTGCTTTGGCGGCGGCAGCAATTTTTCGGGCATAGCGTTCCCATTCATGCGCCACAACATCAGTGGCGAGCGCAACACGCGATTCATTGCCGCTGAGCCAGCTTCTTGCCCCAAACTCACTCGCGGTAAATTCCAGTACGACTTCGGCGACGAGGCTGGCTACACCCCATTGATTCCGATGTACACCCTCGGCCACAACTTCTCCCCTGCCCACATTCACGCCGGCGGTCTCCGCTATCATGGCGCAGGGTCGATTGTGAGCCAACTGATGCAAGACCACATGATGAGCGCGGTGGATATTCAGCAGCTCGACACCTTCAAGGCTGCCACCATGTTTGCCCAAAGCGAGGGCATCATTCCCGCGCCTGAATCATCGCACGCCATAGCTGCGGCCATCAAGGAGGCGCTGAAATGCAAAGAGGAGGGCGTGGGCAAGACCATTCTCTTCAACCTCTCCGGCCACGGTCTTATCGACATGAGCGCCTACGACCAATATCTCTGTGGCGAACTCACAAACTACGAGGTGCCCGACAGCGAAATTGCCGACAATCTGAAGGACCTCGACCCCATCATTAAATAGATAAAAACAAGTGGTTAAGTTGACAATCCATATATATAAGATGAAATCAACAGTAAGTTAGCTTTTAGTAAATTAGTAATAGTATTTTTTCGTTTCTTCACCTAATCATAGGTTGATGATTTTTAGGAAAAAAGAGCTCCGAGCATTGTGAAATGCCCGGAGTTTTAGTTTTCACAAACCATCGGTCAGCGAACGCCAAGTGTTAAATAATACAAAAAAACGATTTGAAAGCTACAACCATTTGAAAAGTTAGAGTTTTAATATAATTTAGTACCATCGCTTCTATATCGGATTAATTTTGCACTATTAAGTAAAAACTCTATTTATAAACTTTTAAAAACGAAATGACTTATGAAAAAGAGTATTGTGTTAATGGCGGCAATGGTGGCCTGTGGTGCTGCCGCCGCAGAATATGACTACTTGCCTTTAGTGCAGGAAGGTAAAGTATGGGAGTACCGGGCTCTTGATAACGGACGGCAGTCCGACTCGGTGTGCATGATGGAGTTTAGAGGCGACACGATTATCAACGACACCACTTTTAAGAAACTGTATTTCTACGACACCAAGACACTTGCCTCACCACAGTGGCCATTAGCCTATATGTGTGAGATGGGCAAGAAAGTGTATGCACGAATCAACGATGCTGTGTATGATTCTCTGCAAAAAGGGCCATACAATATGTTCATGGTCGTTGGAAACTATAGTGGAACCACTTTGCTATACGACTTTAACGACATTGCCAATCAGCAATTTGATGGCGTGCCTTCATCGGTTAAGCCAGTTGTGACGCAGGTGGAAATTGCTGGACAGATGCGCAATAAAGGAGTTTGGACAAGCGAAGACGGCAGTACCATTGCAGAACTGATAGAGGGCATAGGCCCCAATTCTTCAATGATGACTATACTGAAGCCGAATGTGCTTGTGAAATATGTGAATGGACAAACAAGTCTTCGCGGACTAAAGTGCGTAAAAAACAGCCAAGGCGAAATCATTTTCAAAGGTTGCGCCTATGGTGGGAATGGTGGCTCAACTGGTGTGACGGATATCAGCACGGCCAATAAAGTGTCAGGCAACATCTACACCATTGATGGACGCATTGTGAAAACGAACGCGTCACGTGCTGAAGGCCTTAGCCCAGGTGTGTATATCTTCAACGGGGAAAAAATCGTGGTGAGATAGCACATGCATAATATAATAGTTCCAGACCACTTGGTCAGATAAAATATTTGCGTCCGCCCTTAGCATATCTTCACAGAGAGATATAAGGGCGGACGCAAAATGTTATATCGATAGCGCTTGGTGCTTACTTGAGCACCATGTTGATAAGGGCCGTCACGTCGGTCACATCTACGGTGCCGTTGCCGTCGATATCTGCCACATCGTAGTCCACATCAAGCGTGCCAAGAATCATATTAATCAGCGTGGTCACGTCGGTCACATCTACGGTGCCATCGCGGTTCACATCGCCTGGCACAGCAACTGTGCTCAATTTGTAGGCAGCCATACCATTGCCGGGCACATACACATACATCATCACAGTGCTTGCGCCCTCGGTGTTCATCGCCACGCAAGGCGCGCCCCAAGTCTGGCTATAGACGCTGCCCAGTCCTCTGCGAGGGAATATCCACATAGGCATAAAGCCGTCGAGGTCGTCGCCCGCAGTGTTTTGTGCGAGGATATAGTTGAAGTAACAGTTATTGTCGCCATTCGGATAGAGAATATAGTGCTTACCGCGCAGTTCAAACGAGGCAAAACCATTGGCGTTGAGTCCGGCTGGCATAAGGTAACTCTTGGTCATCTTGCTGTCGATAGCACCAGTGCTGAAGTTGTAGCGAGTGGGATAAATGGTGCTGCCCTTCACATACACGATGTTCTCGTTCACAGGAATCACACGAGCGGCAATACCCACATTCGAGGCGTTTGAAGGCACAAATTCAGCCAGATTAGCTATTCGGCTTGAAGCCACCGCGCCTCCGCGAATAGTCCAGCGAATCAACTGTGTGCCAGAGCTCATAGCAGCAAACACATAATAGTTGCCCGTGCTCACATCGCCATACACGGCGCAATGGTCCACGCGGCTGGTAGATGCACCGCTATAGGTGAGCGAAGCCAATCGGGTTACGGCACCGGTGGTGGTGTTCACCTCAAAGAGCTGGAGCGGCTGGGTGCTGATATTGAGCGAGAGGTTCGACACAATCACATGCCCTGCAGCATCTGTCATCACATCATTGCATGGGAAATAATCCACACTGGCCTCATCACCAAGTGCGAGACGATTGATGCGCTCACCGGTGGCTGTGTCATACACATCTAAGTAAGTGGCAGAAGACGATGAGTTGGAATAGCGGCCCGACACATAGATTTTGTCGCCCGACACGGTGAAGCCACGGTTGAGCGCGCCGTTGCTGTCGAAACTCATATTGGCGTAATTGCTATCTACCGAACGCACCCACTGATTAGTGAGGCGCATACCGCTCAACTCGGTGTAGTAGCCGGCATCAATGTCCTTTTTCATCACATATCCCTTTTCAATCGATCCGACAGGCGCTTTGGTCACCTCAAAGTTCCAAACCGGAGAATAGGCGCTGCGATAATCCTGGCGAATGGTCTGCACACGCCAGTAGAAGGTGCCTTTACCCAGGTCTGTAATGGGGCAAGTGGCAGAGAGGTTGGAGCCAGAGGCGGTGAAGGTGGAAGTTTCAAAAAGCACTTTTGAGAAATCGCTGTTAGCAGCCACCTGAAGCCTGTAGGAATCGGCAGTGACTGGAGTGAAGGTGAGCGTGAGATTCTCCCTCGTGCTTTGAGCCAACGGCTGGGCTGACGAGCGTCACGGGATCGGCATCGCCAAGCACCACCGAATTGGAGAACGAAGGATCATACTCGTTGCCCACGCGGTCCACCACACACACGGCATACTGCCAGTCGGCGCCACGGTAGGCGGCTGGAAGGGTGTAGCTTTCGGCATAGCTCATATCGAGCAGATACTCGCCTTGCTTATTGAAATCGGAAGTGGACATGCTGGAGGGGAAGGCATACACCGAATAGCGAACTCCGTTATAGCCTTTCCATGTGAGCGTGCCCGAGGTGCACTTCACATCGGTCACCGTGCCAGGGTTCGTGCCCGTTTTCCATGTGAGCGCCGGTACCAGAGCGGGGCGGGCATACACAGAACTTTTCAGATAATGAGCCAGCGAGTTGTTGTTGATTTCATAAAGATATTTGCAGGAGTAGAAAATGCTGCCAAAATTCCCGTCGGTGCTCTCATCGCGGTTAAGTTGAACCTGGTTGGCATATTCCACATAGTCGGAAGCCGAGCTGGAGGAAGTCATACCCGAAATAGAGCTTGATATGTAGGCATGGCGGCCAAACTGGGCCGAAATTTTCTGCCACCAAGGTGATATGGTGGCATAGTCGGCATTGGCGCCAATTTTCCAATACACCTGTGGCGAAATATAGTCGATAGTGCCGCTGCTAATCCACGCCACCGGGTCGGAGAAGATGCCGTTATACTGCCAGTCGGTGGTGTTCGACGGACAAGGGGTAACGCCATATTTGTTCGCCACGCTTCTGTCGGTGCAAGCCACACCGGCAGGAGAGATACCAAAGCGCACATAAGGCTTCGTAGCCTGAATCATATCGTAAACGGCCTTCACCATACGGTTCACGTTGGAGCGGCGCCAGTCGCCTATGCTCATGCTGGTGCCGGAGGCGGTCCATTCCGAGTAGTCGCCGGCGCTGCTGTTCGACGGAATACCGTTTGGATAGAAATAGTCGTCGAAAACCAGTCCGTCCACATCATAATTGCTGACAATTTAGCGGCACACGTCGGTAATGCGTGTGATGGTCCACTGCTGGGCAGGGTCGAGGATAGTGGTGGAGCCGTAAGTAAGCGTGTGGCCACCATTCTTCACGGTCTGGTCCTGGGCAGTGGTCCAGTTGCTGCCGGTGGAGTAACGGTAGGGATTCACCCACGCATGGCACTCCATGCCGCGCTTATGACACTCCTCCACCACAAACTGCAGTGGGTCGTAGCTCGGTGCGCTACCACGGGAGCCGGTAAGGAAACTCGACCATGGCTCGTAGCTCGACTTGTAGAAAGCGTCGCACATGGCGCGTACCTGAAAGCACACGCTGTTGAAGTTGTTGTTCTTCAGCGAGTCGAGCATTCGAATCATTGAGGCTTTTTGCACCGATGCCGCGCTGCCGTTGGCTGCGCCGCCGTTGGCATTGTGGGGCCAGTCGAGCGCCCACACCGTGGCAATCCATGCCGACCGGAATTCACGTTTTGGGGCTGTGTAGGAAGCCGACATTCCAGTCAAGGCACACAGCGCCACCATCAAGAAAGTAATTAGTCTGTGATACATAAATCAAAATTGAGTTTTGACGTTTATCTGTTTAAGTTAGAAGTAGTTGTTGCTTATGTGGATACAAAGTTAGAAAATTTCTGAAAAAAATTTGCGTTTTTTCGCGTTTACTGCAACCTTTTGCCTTACTTTTGCCGTCTAACACATAAAAAAGAACAAAAATTCAGCAAACAACAGACATAAAAAAAAACCTCTGCTATATGAAAAAGTTACTTATCATTCTGACACTGACACTGAGCGTGACATGTCCTTCTCTGGCAAAGAACCCCGAAATCAACCGTTCGGGCGACACCACCACCATCGTGGCCGACGGCGACACGGTGAAAATCACTGATGAAGGAGTGAAAGAGGCCATCAGCCAAGCTATCAACGACACAGTGTGGGACGGGAACGATGCCACAGTCGAAAACTATTATCGAGAACAAGAGCAAAACGCCCAGGCAGTGCCAATGAGATGGGCTGATGTGGCGCAGAACGCCACTATAATACTGTCGGTCAGCGTGATTGTGGTGGTGTTTTTATGCCTACTTTTCTATTATCTGCACCGCAAGGCTAAATACAGGGTAATAGAAAAGGCTATCGAAAACAACTATCCACTGCCCCCATCATTAGGCGGTGCGCAGCCACCAAAAGTGGTGCCGACCAGCGCCGACGCATGGCGTGGGGTGGGCACACGTCCCACACAGGCAGCCTCACACAGGCAGCCCCACATGCCTTCCACCGACAGCGCATCTATGCCTCCTCAGCAGCCAATCTTCTACCGCACTAACTATCGCGCCTATAAAAGCAGCTTCACACTCATCAGTGTGGGCGTGGCGCTGGCATTGTTCTTTCTTTTCGCTGATGCAATACCCATGGTGTGGCTGATGCTGCTGATTTCGGTGCTGGGCCTTGGCAAAGGGCTGATTATCTACAAGGAGCAGCAGCAGGAACTGGCCTACTGGAAGTGGCAAATGCAGCAACAGACTTCAGCGCCACAGCAGGCCCAGCAGCAGGAGCAACCAGAACACAAAAACGCTGATCCTCAGCCTCCCACATTCCGCCAGTCGAACAACGCTGGTGACCCACAAGCATAGTGCCAGCAAAAAGGAATGTTCAGCAAACTCAAAGAAATAAAACTGGTTTCGCAATGTGCGTTTGGCGACAACCGCCGTGCATTCGGTCTGCTCGTTGAGGCTTACCAACCCCGATTGCGACGGTTCTTGCTCAACCTCACAATGGGCGATGAGAGCCTGACCGACGACTTGGCGCAGGACACCTTCATCAAGGCATACATGGGCATACGCTCGTTTAAAGGGCTATCCGGGTTTGGAACATGGCTCTACCGCATAGCCTACAACGAGTTTTACTCAAATATGCGCCGCCGACAAGAGTGCTGCATCGATCACGTGCCAGAGGTATGGCAGCAAACGCAGGAGCAGACCATATCACGCTCCGATGCGCAACTTGACGCACACACCGCTATGCGCACGCTCAGTCCCGTGGAGCGCACAGTGGTCACACTCTTCTATATCGACGACCTGCCGCTCAAGAAAATTGCCGCCATCACTGGCATGCCGGTAGGCTCTGTGAAGTCGATGCTGTTCCGCTCAAAAGAAAAGATGAGGAAAGTGATTAAATATCAGTAATGAAGCAGACAATTCATATAACAATGAAAAAACAACCGAATACCCAAGATAAGGCTTTGGCAGAACTGCTCAAAAAAGAGAGCTACCAAGACACCGACAATGAATGGTTCACTAAGCGTGTGCTCAATCGACTTCCCGAAAAACGCCACTCCACGCGGTGGCTGAGGGTGGTGCTGTATGGCTTGGTGATAGCTGGTGTGTTTGGGTGCTGGCTATGGTACAGCCACTCACAGAACACGAGCGTGATGACCGTGCGCAACCTGATTTGCTACGCAAGTATGCTTTGCGGCTGCATGACGGTATCGGGAATTGCCATTTTTGATTTCATGAAATCGGAATAGCGGCACACTCTGCGGCCCGTGTTTTGACATTATTTAGGTGTGGTATGTGCACGGAATTTTGTAACTTTGCATCTGATAACTATAATCAGAGCTACTATGATTGAGACTGCATTGTATCTTATTCCCGTGCCACTGAGCGATGGCGACCTGGGCTGCGTGCTTCCGGCCGCCAACATCTCTTTAGTGAGCCATATCAAGCACTTTATTGTGGAGAATGTGCGCTCTGCACGGCGTTTTCTGAAAAAGTGCGACAGGGACATCTGCATCGACAGTCTCACTTTCTACGAGCTCAACCGTCACACCGACCCTCGCCAAGTGAGCACCTATCTTGAGGCTCTGGAAAAGGGCGAGCCTATGGGCGTGATCAGCGAGGCGGGGTGCCCTGCCGTGGCCGACCCCGGAGCCGATGTGGTGGCAATTGCCCAACGCAAAGGATTGAAAGTGCGCCCGCTTGTGGGCCCGTCGAGCATTTTGATGGGGCTGATGGGCAGCGGCTTCAACGGACAGTGCTTTGCCTTCAATGGCTATCTGCCTATCGAGGCCGGAGCAAGGGCACGAAAACTGAAGGAGATGGAGCAGCGCATCATGAAAGAAAACCAGACGCAAATCTTCATCGAAACGCCTTACCGCAACCAGGCGCTGCTCGCTGAGCTGGTGAAGACTCTGCCAGCCAGTCTGCGCCTGTGTGTGGCCACCGACATCACTGGTGCACAGGAGAAGATCACCACCATGGGTGTGAAAGAGTGGGGCAAACGCGCTATCGAACTGGGCAAGGTGCCCACCATTTTCCTTCTCTATAAATAAAAGCCACCCAACCAGAAGGGGCTATCCCTTTTCACGAAATGAACAACAACTACGATAATAAAGCAAAACAGCAACCACAACAAGGTTCTATTTTCTTCGACGACGACGCTTATGAGCCTGCACCGCCGGCGAAGCCTGCGAAAAAGTCTGTCAAACAGGAGGCTCCCGGCGAATGGAAGATGCATTTCGCCAGCTTCGGGAGCGGATCGAGCGGCAACTGCGCCTACATTGGCAATGAGCACGAAGGAATATTGGTGGACTGCGGTGTGGAACCCGACCATGTGTTCAAGGAGCTTGAGCGCAATGGCATTAAGATGAGTAAGATTAAAGGCATCATTCTCACACATGACCATGCCGACCATGTGCGGTTTGTTTACAGAATTTTGCGCAAGTATAAAAACCCCAGAATATGCGTGTGGTGCACCAACCGCTGCCTGAACGGCATGCTACGCAAGCACAGCATATCAAATCGCATCAAGGAATACCACAAGCCCATTTTCCACGAAATTCCCTTCACGCTCGCCGGCATGAAAATCACGGCGTTCAAGCAGTCGCACGACAGCGAGGACTGCAGCGGATTCATGATTGAGGGCGGCGGACGCAGGTTTGTGATCTCGCCCGACCAGGGCGCCATCACCACACGCGCCGACTTCTATATGCGCCAGGCACAATACTTGATGATTGAGAGCAACTACGACCGCGGTATGCTTTTGGCTGGCAAATATCCTGCCTATCTTAAAGCACGCGTGGAAAGCGACAAGGGACACCTCGACAACAAGGTGACGGCGAGGTTTGTGGCCGACATCTGGAATCCGGAACTGAAATATGTGTTTCTCAACCATTTGAGCAACGACAACAACACGCCCGAAATTGCGCTGCGCGAAACCCGGAAAGCGCTTGAGGCTAAAGGTGCCACCGTGGGCGACGCCAGTTATGCCCCCGATCAAATCACGCGCGATGTGCAACTCTATGCCCTGCCCCGCTACGAAACCAGCACATGGTTTGTGCTATAACCCCCACATAATTATAACTAACAATGGTAGGGACGTGGCATACCACGTCCGCCTATGGGTGTGGAAAATATGGGTGAAAACTATGCGAATGTGGAAACAAATGGCTTAGCCATTCTTGAATGTGATGGGCTTTGGATTCTTGAAATTGCCATTCTCGCTCACCAAGCCCTGAGCCAATGGCGTGAGGTGATTTTTCAGCGAGCTGAATGGAATCAGAATCTCGATTGTGCCCTCGCTTTCATCGGCAATCTCGCCGGCCTGAAACACAAAGAAGATGCCCTTCTTGCGAATGCACAGTTCGGAAGGCAGGCGTGAAGCCTTGCGCAGTGCCATTCCGCCATCGTCGGCAAGCGAGGCTATTTTGTCGTTCACCGTTTCCAGCACAGCATCAGCTGCATGCTGATCAAAGATATCGGAGGCTGTGAGCACAGCGTGGTTTCTGCGGTTATAATTCACAAAGAAATTTCTCTCCCTCGTTTTATAGCCATCATACGAAGTCTGGTCGATGGCCATCACCAATATGTTACGGCTGGTGAACACCGGATATATCTTCACGCCCTGCACATTGCCATATTTAGCCACAATGGAAGGCACGGTGCTGAGCTTCTTATAGTCGATGCTCGAAGCATTGAACACCGGTGTGCGCAAATAGCTCTGCAAACCGTTCTGAAAATTGGAGTGACTGCCACGGAAAGCCTTGTCGGCTATGGCGGCCTTGAGGGTGGAAACGTCCTTATTGCCGTTGATTTCGGTAGGGAGTTTGCACTTCACACGCTTGATGCTGGCATAATAGGTCTGATTGTCGCCTTCCACCGCTGGCGACACCGACACAAAGAAAGCGCTGCTCTCCGTGATTTCAAACTTGTCGGGAACATGGGCATCGGGGATCGTGTCGGCAGCCTCAGCCATCTCGCTCCCACTGTCGAAGAAATCGCTCTTCCCGTCCTTATTAATATGGCTCACCACATACCAGAAACCCGTGGCCAAATCAAGAGCCACAAGCAGAGCAATGATAATGATATAGGTGCGCTTGGTCATATTTCTGTCATTCTATATTTGATTATATTTCAGCCGCTATCTTCTCCGCAGCCACTTTCACGCTGTTCATCAGCCACATAGGCGTGGAGGTGGCACCGCAAATTCCTATCGAGTTCATGCCTTTAAGCCATTCGGGGTCGATATCCGCACCATTACTCACCAAGTGGGCGTTGGGGTTGGCGTCACGGCATTCACCGAAAAGAATCTTGCCGTTGCTGCTCTTGCTCCCGCACACAAAAAGTATGAGGTCGTGGCGCTGCGCAAACTCACGGATTTGCGGAATGCGGTTGGCCACCGAGCGGCAGATGGTGTCGTAGCTTTTCAGTTCTGCGCCATGAATCATTTTTTGCTTCACGGCTTCAATGATTTTTTTCAGTTCCTGCACGCTTTTTGTGGTCTGGCTGTAGAGATACACATTGCGCGAATAGTCAATCTTGTCGATTTCGTCAATATTCTCAATCACCAGCGCCTTGCCAGAAGTCTGCCCCACAAGGCCGTTCACCTCGGCATGTCCACGCTTGCCGTAAATCACGATTTGCGGCTCGTTAGGTTCGTCGTGGTAGGTGTGCTTGATGCGCTGCTGGAGCTTCAGCACCACAGGGCATGTGGCGTCAATAATTCTGATGCCATTGCGTTTGGCAATCTCATAGGTTTCGGGCGGCTCGCCATGGGCACGGAGCAGCACGCTCACATTGTGGAGCTGCTTCAGCTGCTCATGGGTGATGGTTTCCAGCCCCTCCTGTTTCAGACGTTCCACTTCGTTGCTGTTGTGCACGATGTCGCCCAGGCAGTAGAGGTGGCCTGTGGTGGCCAATTGCTCCTCCGCCTTGCCTATGGCACGCGTCACGCCAAAGCAGAAACCCGAATACTGGTCTATTTCTATGATTGCCATAATTTATACGTTGCAGTAACTACTGAGTGGCACAGTTCCTCCTTCAAGAAAGGGTGGCACTTAAAAATCAATGGTAGGGACTCGGTATGCGCTCCTTTTGCTGCTTCGCTATTGACAGTGTTTGCTGCTTCGCCTGGACGGTTGTTTACAGCATTGCCTGGGATTTGTTTTGCAGCATCGCCTGGGCGGACGCGGCATGCCGCGTCCCTACTATTGCGTTACTATTGATTGGGGTTATACTTATTTGAGCGTTTTGAGATATTCGCTCACATTCTTTTCGATGCGCGCGGCTATGTCGCCATCGGTGCAAGGCACAAATTTCTTGCCCGTGATGTCTTCGTAAAGCTCAATGTAGCGCTGCGACACGGTATCGCAGTATGCATCGGTCATTTCTGGCACCTGCTGTCCTTCCTTGCCCATGAAGCCGTTTTCGATGAGCCATTGGCGCACGAACTCTTTGCTCAACTGCTTTTGTGGCTCGCCCTTCTCAAATTTTTCCTGATAGCCATCGGCATAGAAGTAGCGGCTGCTGTCGGGGGTGTGGATTTCGTCCATCAGAATCACCTTGCCGTCGGCCTTGCCAAACTCATATTTGGTGTCAACAAGGATAAGGCCCTTGCTGGCGGCAATCTCTGTGCCCCTGGCAAAGAGGGCGCGAGTGTATTTCTCCACCAAGGCGTAGTCGTCGGCGCTGACGATGCCTTTTGCTATAATCTCGTCGCGGGAGATGTCTTCGTCGTGACCTGCGGCAGCCTTGGTGGTAGGTGTGATGATAGGCTCAGGGAAACGCTCATTCTCGCGCATTCCGTCGGGCAGTTTCACACCGCAAATTTCACGGCAGCCATTCTTGTAGGCACGCCATGCGCTACCGGTGAGGTAGCCGCGAATAATCATTTCAACGGCAAAGCCTTCGCATTTCTTTCCCACAGTCACCATTGGGTCGGGGGTAGCGAGCTTCCAGTTTGGAACAATATCGGCTGTGGCATCAAGAAACGACGCGGCAATCTGGTTGAGAACCTGTCCCTTGAAAGGAATGCCCTTAGGCAGAATTACGTCGAATGCCGAGATGCGGTCGGTGGCCACCATCACGAGAATGTCGTTGCCGATGGTGTAAACATCACGAACCTTGCCGTGATACACATTTGTTTGACCTTCAAAGTTGAAGTCGGTGCGAACTAAAGTCTTAGCCATTGAATTGATGTTTTTTTTAAAAATATATGTTTTGAATAATAGTTGTCGTAGTCGCGTATAATAGCAGTTGCATGCTACTGCTGGGGCTGCTCGGCGTGGGCTGAGCGTGCCTCCTGCTCGTCGTGGCGCTCGTAGGCCTCCACAATGCGCTGCACTAATCTGTGGCGCACGATGTCCTTTTTCTCAAATTCCACCCTGCCTATACCCTTCACGCCTCGCAGAATTTTCAGTGCCTGAATCAGTCCAGAGGCCGTGGTGCGGGGTAAGTCGATTTGCGTGACATCGCCCGTGATGATCATCTTGCTGCCCATGCCTAAGCGTGTAAGAAACATCTTGATTTGGTGGGTGGTGGTGTTCTGCGCCTCATCGAGCACCACGATGGCGTCGTTGAGCGTGCGGCCGCGCATAAATGCCAGCGGTGCAATCTGAATCACCTTCGTTTCCATATACTCCTTGAGCTTGGCATTCGGAATCATATCCTCAAGTGCATCGTAAAGTGGCTGGAGATAGGGGTCGATTTTATCCTTCATGTCGCCAGGCAGGAAACCGAGCTTCTCACCGGCCTCCACCGCGGGGCGCGAGAGAATAATCTTTCTCACTTCCCTGTTTTTCAGGGCACGCACAGCCATAGCCACAGCCAGATAGGTTTTGCCTGTGCCGGCAGGGCCAAGGGCAAAGGTGAGGTCGCACTCGGTAAAGGTTTTCACCAAAAGCTGCTGATTAGGGGTGCGGGCCTTGATGGGCTTGCCGTTCACGCCAAAGATGATAGCGTCGTCCATTTTCAGTTCCTTGGGCGGAGTGCCTTTAATCGTGTCGATAATCACCTCCTCATTAAGCTGGTTGTAGTGGTTGCAGAAGTCGGCGAGCTCCTTGATTTTCCGCTCAAAGAGAGCAGTCTCCTCGTCTTCGCCGATCACCTTAATCACATTGCCACGAGCCGCCATGCGCAGCTTTGGAAAGAGGTTGCGGATAAGTTGTATGTTGCAGTTATTGACCCCATAGAATGTAACGGGGTCCACATTGTCGATAATGACGTGTCGTTCGATCATAGGTTGCGTGTGGATAAATCCTATGCAAATTTACACCAAACGCACTACATCACCAAGAATATCACCACCTTTTTTCAATCCCGTTTCTTCCGAGAGGGGCAGTCTCTCCCACTGTGGCGGTGGCGTTTTGCCAAGGCTGAATTTTGAGGAACGTGATAATTTTGCTAATTTTGCAAAAGCTACAGGAGCTATATTTGATAAAAACACCTATGAGTAATCTTTCAAGCACCACAGCGCACATCTCTATCGAGCACCCTGAATACTGGACGCTGCAATTAGCGCTCACAGCAAAGGAGGTGCAATACACCCTTCACGACATCGATGAGGAAAACTCGCTGATTTCTGGCGTATTGCCGCTCGACCTCAGCTGCGGAAGCTATCTGAAGTCGGTGGAGAATGCCATCTACGACAATCCTGTGCTGCTGGCCGACTACAAGCAGGTGCGAATCATTATTGAGGCACAGCATTTCATGGTGCTCCCCCCACAATTCACCGATGAGGAAGATGCGCAAAACGCCTTTGAGGCCATGTTCACCGATATGGAGGGCGACTTTGCCTTGTGCACGCTGCCCCGGTGCGGCGTGAACATTGCCTATGAGGCTCCGGAAGGCGTGGTGGGATTTCTGCGCCGCACTTTCAACATGCCCCCTATCGTGCATCATCTTTACCCGCTGATGGAGCACTTCAAGCTACAGGACGAGCGGCGCACGGGGGCATGTCTGCACCTCAATCTCCACCCCGACCGCATCGACATGGTCATCTTCCGCGACCATGAACTGATGATGGCCAATTCTTTTCCTTGCTCCGACACGGCCAATGCCATCTACTACACGCTCAACGCCTGGCAGTGCTTCGGGCTTGACGCCACCAAAAACGAACTTTTCGTGACGGGCGACAAGGCGCTGCGCGATGCCACCATTCCTTCGCTCCGTAAATACATCAATTATGTGATGCCTTCCATCTTCCCTGCCGCAGCACTGCGGATTGGGCAAGACGCGGTGAAGGCGCCACTCGAACTCATTCTCTTTGCTCTATGCGAATAATCAGCGGAAAATACGGCAGAAGGCGCTTTCAAGTGCCCACCAACATCACCGCACGCCCCACTACCGATATGGCGCGCGAGAACCTGTTCAATGTGCTTGGTAACTGGATCGACTTTGAAGGACTTACGGCTCTCGACCTTTTTTCGGGCACTGGCGCCATCAGCTTTGAACTGCTCTCACGGGGGTGCGCCAAGGTCACCAGCGTGGAGAAGGCTGCCACGCAGTATAATTTTATCCGCAAGGTGAAGGAACAGCTACACGACCCCAACCTCATTCAGGTAAAGGGCGATGCTTTCAAGTTTATCGAGACCTGCGGCACAAAATTCGACATCATTTTTGCCGACCCTCCCTACGACCTGCCTGAATTCGGCACCATTCCCGAACTCGTGCTCAATTCGCAAATGCTTAAGCCCGACACGGTGTTCATCATTGAGCACAGCAAGGCCTACGACTTTAGCCATCTGCCCCATTTCCACCAGCAGCGCACCTACGGCAAGGTGAACTTCTCTATTTTCCGCCTCGCCGACCCCGAATAAGCCATTCAATGCTGCCGATCAAAAGAAAACAAGCCCCGATAGTTTTCTCATAGGCTTTCGGGGCTTGCTGTTCGTAGCCATATCAAGTCAGGGCATCATCTCACCACTATCTTCTTGCCATTGAAGATATACACGCCACGGCCAAGACCTTCAGTTCCACACGCATTCACTTTCACCACACGTCCATCAATCGTATAGACGGTATTGTCGTTGCAACTCTTGTCGGCAGTTACTGTGGTCACTCCGCTGCCGAGTTCATACTCCTTAACGTTGGTAAAGCCGTTCCAGGGTCTCACATTTTTATAGAGATTTCTCGTGCCAATGGGAATGTAGAGTGTGCATGTCGTCGTGTTAATTCCTCCAGTGCCATTACTCAGCGAATTTGGCTGTTCAGTCCACCGCACATACAGGCTTTTAATTTTCTTCGACAGCCAAAAGGCGTCTTTATTTACATCTGTAACACCCTTCCCATAAGTCACGCTCTCCAGTGCTATGCAATTGCAGAAAGCCCCTTTGCCTATCGTAGTGACGGCATCGGGAATCACGACAGATGTGATGGCAAAGCACCCATTGAAAGCCCAGTCCTCTATCGAAGTCACAGATTCGGGTATGGTGATGGACTGAAGTGATGCGCAATTCTCAAACAAGTTATTCTTTATGGTAGGCAGCGATTGAGGCAAAACCACCGATTTCAGCGCCTTACAGTCAGCAAACGCTTTCGGCCTGATCGACACCACGCCTTTAGAAGTAAACTCCACCGAGGTGAGTACCGTGCCACTAAAGGCTTCATCGCCAATAAAATTGATAGATTCGGGCAAATTGATTTCAGCAAGGTTGACGCACTGGGCAAAGGCACCGGCATCAATAGAGCCAATGGTGCTGGGCAGCGTCACCTTGGTGAGGCTGGTCATCTTATAGCACGCACCGTTGCCGATACCCACCACCGTGTAGCCGTTGACGGTCTGCGGCACCACCAGATGGGTGATTGTGTCATCGCACGAGGTGATCACCACCGCCCTGTCATAGCCAGGATACGATGTGAGTGGAGAGTAACACAAGCCATCTTCCCTAAAGATAAAGGCAGAGGCAGGAGTAACAAATGCGGCTGCCATAATAACCGACAGCATAATCGAGTAAAATTTTTTCAGCATAATTTAATAATAGGTTATATGTTAGTATTACGAAAAAATGGTCATTCCACCTGAATGATTAAGTGCAAAGATAGGGGTGGTGGCACCACATTCGCATGGTATTTGGTATGGTATTTCCTGTTCACAGCCTCATCACCATGTGCCGACGCACATTTCCCATGGCTTTTGCGGGCGAGCCGATAAAAAAGACAAATGCGGCACACAATCACATTGCTGCCACATTTGCGTATTTTTTAGAAAGATGATGATTAATCAAATAGATTCTTGAAATGAAGTGTGCCAAGCGCGGTATGTAATTTTAGGCGCAGAACTGATTAAAGCCTAAAGGCGATAGGCAGAATGCAGCGCACATTCACCTTGGTGTTCCAAATCTTGCCGGCTTCCCACCTCGGCATCTTCTTGATCACGCGCACGGCCTCTGCGTCGAGGGCCTCGCAGCCAGAGCTGCGTAGCACCTTCACATGCGACACCTGTCCATCGGTGAGTATGATGAAGCTGCACAGCACACGGCCCTGCTTGCGGGCCATATATTCATTGTAGGGATATTCTCGGGTTTTATTCACAAAATTCACAAGACCGCGCTCACCACCAGGGAACGAAGGCTGCACGTCCACTTGCTCAAATTCATAAAATTCGAGATAGGAGACATGTTCGGGCGACAACGGATTCACTACACCAATTCGGCTGGCGCGAGGGCGCGTTTGCCCTTCAGCCTCTATCGCCGACAGCAATATCGCCGAGAACATAAGGAGTAATAACACTTGTTTATTTTGTCGCATCATTGTGAGTGATTTACAAATAAAAGTTTTGCTACATATTGTGCACATGGCACTGCTTTCTTCAAAAAACCGATGCAAATATAATTTCGTTTTTGCAATTTTCAATATCCGCCAATCGAAATTTGAATATGATTAATAATGTTTCATTTATTTTTACAGATTGGGCAAAATTCACCGAATGTTGTAAAAAAAAATTAAAAGAATATACGATTTGTGGGCATCGCCACGTTATAATGCAAATAGAATAGAACTGTATGCGTTATATATACACACATTCTCTATCGTGATGAAAATATGAACACTTCCTTTTCCCGTCATATTATATGCCTGCTCATCGTGGGCGTGCTGAACTTAGCAGCCTATGCGCAAGACGGCACCACTGCCTACCAGTATTTGGGCGTGAGCCCGTCGGCGCACGTGTATGGCCTCGGTGGCCACAACATCTCGCTGATCGACGACGACATCAACCTCGTGGAGCAGGACCCTGCTCTTCTCGGCCCTGAATTCGACCACCAGGTGGGCATCAACTATATGAAATACATCGGCTCCACCAATTTCATGGGCGCACGCTACGGTCAGGGGCTCACCGAGCACAGCGCCATAGCGGTAGGACTTCAATACTACGGCTACGGCAGCATGACGGAGACCGACGCTGAAGGCTCTGTGCTGGGCAAATTCAATGCCAGTGACATCAATTTCAACGTCACCTACTCGCACGACATCACCACCAACCTCCGTGGTGGCATCACGCTGAAATATCTCTATTCTAAATATGGCGACTTCTCCGCAGGTGCCATTGCAGCCGACTTAGGTGTGAACCTCTACAACCCCGACAATGAGCTATCGCTATCGTTTGTGGTGAAGAACCTTGGCGGACAGGTGAAGAAGTTCAACGGCACCAACGACTCCAAGGACCGCCTGCCATGGGACGTGCAGATTGGCTACACACAGAAAATAGGCAGCTCACCATTCCGCCTGTCGATCACAGCCTACAATCTGCGAAAATGGAGTCTGCCCTACTATGAGCCAAGCGACAAGAACAACACCAGCAGCGACTTAGTGAAAAAGGACCGATTTGGCTCCAACTTGATGCGCCACCTCGTGTTCGGCCTCGAATTCCTGCCGTCCGACCACATGTACATCGGGCTGGGCTACAACTATAAAATGCGCACCGATATGAGCACCTATCAACGCAACTTCCTATCAGGCCTATCGTTAGGAGCAGGCATGAAAGTGAAATCGTTCGGATTTGGCATAGCACTGGCGCAGCCACACACCGGAGCCACCACCTTTATGCTCAACCTCACCACCAGCATAGGCGAGCTCCTGCACTAAAGCCCCCACCCCCCTCTTGAAGAATGGTTAGGGGGGGGTAGCGATTAGGGGTTAGCGTGATGTTCGGCATTCGTCTTAACTTCCTAAACTTCTTAACTTCTTCTAACTTCTAATCTCTAATATCTAATTTCTAACTTCTTTTTTGTAATTTTGCAGCCGGAAATTTATCAAGACTAAAATTTAGGTTACAGAATGAACAACAAAATGTCAAGTAGCAACTGGCTGTCGCTACTCGGTCTCACCTTTGCAGCCTTCATCTTCAACACATCAGAATTCGTGCCCGTGGGCCTGCTCACCGACATCAAAACAGACTTCGGCCTCACCGAGGCATCAGTAGGAATGCTCATATCAGTATATGCCTGGGCAGTGATGATTCTATCGTTGCCACTGATGCTGATAGTGTCGAAAATGGAAATGAAGCGGCTGATGCTTTGCCTGTTAGGCATATTCTCCGTATTTCAGTTCATGTCGTTTGCCTCCACCTCCTACGCCATGCTCATGTGCTCGCGTGTGGGCGTAGCGTGTGCCCACGCCGTGTTCTGGTCGGTAGTGTCGCCCATAGCCGTGCGCATCGTGCCCGAGCGTCATCGCTCAGTGGCGCTCAGCATGGTAGCCACAGGCTCATCAATAGCCATGGTGCTGGGTATGCCATTAGGCCGAATCATCGGTCTCCATGTGGGCTGGCGAATCACCTTCCTCAGCATCGGCGTGTTCTCCGCCCTCACCTTCCTCTACACAGCATGGCGCCTGCCAAAGATGCCCAGCGGAGGCGGCTTCTCGCCCAAGCAGTTGCCAGAGCTGTTTCGCAGGCGCGGCGTAGTGGGGCTGTTTGTGTTCACATTGTTCATCTCCACCTCCATCTATGTGGCATACAGCTACATCGAGCCATTCCTGAAAACCGTGTCGCTCATGCCCGACGGTTGGGTCACCGCAGCACTGATGGCCTATGGCGGAGCTGGATTCTTAGGCAGCATCGCCTTCGCCAAATATTATAGCCGTGGCCGCAAAACGTTCATCACCGTGCTCGTGGCAGCCATGACAGCCTGCCTGCTGCTGCTCCAGCCCGTAGCATCGAGCACAGCGCTCATCATCATCTTGCTCATCGTGTGGGGAGCCGCCAACACAGCCTACAACGTGGCCATGCAAAGCAACGTCATGATAGTCACCACACCCGAAAGCGCACCGGTAGCCATGTCGATATTCTCCGGCATATTCAACTTAGGCATAGGCAGCGGAGCCTTCATCGGCGGCATCATCTGCACCACATTCACCATCTCCTACATCGGCATAGCAGGCGGCATCATCGGCATAGCGGGCCTCATCTACTGGACCGCCAGATTAGGCTCCCGCATATAATCCCCCCACACATCAAAACTGCCACTACTAATAAATCAGCCACTTTTAAAGAAACCGTTTTTTGAAATTTAACTTGGAATATTTCTTACTTGTTGGCTTTTGTTGTATTTTTGTGGGTTGTAATCTTACGCAACACTTTAAATTATGGATTTCAGAACCACCATACACATCGCCGACAATATGGGCATCATGCATCATTCCGACCATTTTATGATGCTGGGCTCGTGCTTTAGCGACAACATTGGCGGCAAACTGCGCCAGGCTATGATTGATGTGAACATCAACCCGTTTGGCACGCTCTACAATCCGTTCAGCATTGCCTCGAGCGTGGAGAGAATCGTTGACGCCTCGCCTGAGCGCGGCATCGACCTGTTTCAGGGCAGCGGCGTGTGGAACAGCTTTAATTTCCACTCTCGCTTTTCTTTGCCCGACAAAGACGCCACGCTTGCGCTGATGAATGAGCAGATTGTGAAGGCTCATCAGCATCTGAAGTTGTGCCACACGCTCATCGTGACGCTCGGCACTGCGGTGGTGTACAGGCTGAAGGAGACGGGGCAGGTGGTGGCCAACTGCCACAAGGTGCCGCAGCACCATTTCTCGCGGCACATGGCTGGCGTGGACGAAATCACCGAGGCGCTCTCAGCCCTGGTGGAGCGGGTGCACGGTTTTAATCCTTCGTGCCGAATTCTGTTCACGGTCAGCCCCATTCGGCACATTGCCGACGGTCTGGAGGTGAGCTCGCTGAGCAAAGCCTCGCTCCGTGTGGCCATAGCTGCGGTGAACCGTGCCTACGCTGGCTTCACTTCGTATTTCCCTGCCTACGAGATTCTGATGGACGATTTGCGCGACTATCGCTTCTATGCCTCCGACATGGTGCACCCGAGCGATGTGGCCATCAGCTACATTTGGCAGACGTTTCAGGCGGCCTACTTCGACGACGCCTCGTCGCAGGCCATAGCGCGATGCGAGCGTGTGATGAAGCGCCTCACACACAGGCCCATGACTGCCAACCGCGAAATCATTGAGCGCTTCAACGCCGACACAAGAGCCGTGGTGGGCAATCTGGTGAAAGAATATCCATATATCACACGCATTAAAGAAATTAATGATATAATCTCATAGCCATACTTTTTTTCATACACAATGAAGTATTCAATAGTAGAAATAGCCGACATTCTGGGTGCCTCACGCAGCCATATCAGCAATGAGGACGCCACGGTGAGCCAGCTGCTCACCGACTCACGGTCGCTCAACAATGCGGAAGAAACCATTTTCTTCGCAATCAAAACCGCCAACAACGACGGGCACAACTATATAGCGCCTCTGTATCAAAAAGGGGTAAGGAACTTTGTGGTGAGCCGCATCGACAATGTGACCAAGGAAATGCGTGATGCCAATTTTCTGGTGGTGCCCGACACGCTGGAAGCACTCCAGGCGCTGGCCACGAGCCACCGCAGGCGTTTCAACATTCCCATCATAGGCATCACGGGCAGCCGTGGCAAGACCACGGTGAAGGAGTGGCTCAACCAACTGCTGGCCGACGACTACAAGATTGTGCGCTCGCCACGCAGCTACAATTCGCAAATAGGCGTGCCGCTCTCGCTCTGGGACATCGACGAGAACACCACGCTCGCCATTATTGAGGCAGGCATCTCCACCACTGGCGAGATGGACAATCTGCAAGCCATGATCCGCCCAACCATCGGTATCATCACCAACATTGGCAACGAGCACAACGAGGGATTTGCCTCGATGGACGAGAAGGCGCGCGAAAAAGCCAAGATTCTCAACAGCTGCGAGAGCATCGTGTATTGCGCCGACGACCCGCTGGTCACCTCCACCATTCGTCCGCTGCTTGAGGTGGATGTGGCACACGAATATGCATGGTCAACGAAAGACGACACCTGCGCCGTGGCGGTGACAAATGTAATCAAGGAGGCTAAAGAAAGCCATATCACCTACAAGTTTGCCGGAGCGGAGCACACCATCACCGTGCCTTTCACTGCTGAGGGCGACCTGGAGAACGTGGCCACTTGCCTGGTGGTGATGTGCATTTTGGGCATCAAGCCTGAAGTGATAGCGCAGCGAATGGCGTCGCTCACCCCTGTGGGCACACGAATCAATGTGATAGAGGGCGTGAACAACTGCACCGTGATAGCCGACGGCTACACCAGCGACTACAACTCGCTCACACCGGCTCTCGACTTCATGATTCGCCGCAGCAACCCTGCACAGGCTTGCACCGTGATTTTAAGCGACCTGATGCCAGAGGCCTTCAGCCCCGACGAGCTATATATCCGCGTGAGCGAACTGCTGAAGAGCAAGCACATCAAGCACCTTATAGGCATTGGCCCCGACATGTGCCGCTACGGCAGGTATTTTTCGAGCATCAACGCACAGTTCTACAGCAGCGTGGTAGAGTTCCTCGACAAGAAATCGGCTGGCGACTTTGAGGACGAGACTATTCTGGTGAAGGGCGCGCCTGAATTTGAGTTCGACCAGATTCTCGACCTGTTAGAGGCCAAGCAGCACCAAACCGTGGAGGAAGTAGATCTTAATGCCGTGGCGCACAACTTTAAATTTTTCCGCTCCTTCCTGAAGCCACAGACCAAGGCTGTGGGCATGGTGAAGGCAAGCGCCTACGGCACCGGAAGCTACGAGATAGCAAAAACGCTTCAAGACGCCGGCTGCGACTACCTTGCCGTGGCTGTGCAGGACGAGGGCGTGGACCTGCGCAAAGCGGGCATCACCATGCCTATCATTGTGCTCAACCCTTCGGTGGTTAATTATAAAGCCATGTTCACCCACCACCTTGAGCCTGAGGTTTACAGTGTGGAGGAATGTATGGAGCTCATCAAGGAAGGCGCAAAATATGGCGCACACGAATTCCCCGTGCACATTAAAATCGACACCGGCATGCACCGCCTTGGCTTCACCAAAGAGCAGCTGCCCGCCCTCATCTCGCTGCTGAAGAGTCAGAGCGTGATCAAGCCGGCCTCTATGTTCTCGCACCTTTGCGTGGCCGATGAGCCGGCGCAAGATGCCTACACGATGCAGCAATTCGCCTATTTCGAGGAATGTACGGCCATGATTCAAGCCGAATTCAGCCACTACATTCTCCGCCATATCCTCAACACCACCGGCATCGTCCGCTTCCCCGAAAAGCAGTTCGACATGGTGCGCATCGGCATTGGCCTCTATGGCATCAAGACGATGAACGACCATTCTGAAGATGCGCTGAAGCCCGTGTCGTCGTTGCACTCGGTGGTCATCTCCATCAAGGAGTGGCCTGCGGGTACCACCATAGGCTACGGTCGCCATGGCGTGCTTCACCGCACCTCACGCATCGCCACCGTGACCATAGGCTACGCCGACGGCTTCGACCGCCATTTCGGCAACGGACACGCCAACATGTGGGTAAACGGCACACTGTGCCCCACGGTGGGCAACGTGTGCATGGACGCGGTGATGATCGACGTGACCGACGCCCAGTGCCAAATTGGCGACATTGTGGAAATCTTTGGCGAGCACATTCCCATCGAGGCGCTGAGCGAGGTGCGTGGCACAATTCCTTACGAGATTCTCACCAGCATTTCGCCCCGTGTGAAACGTGTATATTACCGCGAATAATCATAGTTTTTATTCAACCATAAATATGAAACTTAAAACCACACTTTTCTCTGCAGCCGCCGCGGTGGCTGTATGCTCACAAGCCGCCACATTTGAGGCTGGCGGCCTTTACTACACCACCACTGGCGACGCCACGGTGAAAGTGGCGCGTGTGCCAGCCGAAAAAGCCACCACCAATCCCTACAAGGGCGTTTACATCATTCCCGAGCAGGTGTTCTACGATGGTGCAAACTATCGTGTCACTGCCATTGCCGACAGTGCCTTTTTCCAGTCGGGTGCCACCGAGGTGCAGGTGCCAAACTCTGTGACCTCGATCGGTGAGTGCGCCTTTGCCTATGCCACCGACCTTGCCAGCGTCACCCTCCCGCTCCATCTGAGCGATGTGCCAAAGATGCTCTTTGCCGGCACTGCCGTGGTGAATATGGCGGTGCCTGAAGGCGTGAAAAACATCGGTTGGGGCGCTTTCCAGTCGTGCGCTTCGCTGCACACGATGCTGCTGCCATCCACCACCAAGAAAATCGACGCCTACGGCTACAACAATTGCCACAGTCTTAGCGAGATATACTGTGCCGCCCCCGAAGCCCCCGAAGCCGGTGGGTGGGCCATATTCATCGGTCTAAACAATATTGACCTGATTGTTCCCGACGACGACGCGGTGAAAAAATATACCGCCAATGCCGTGTGGGGCGATGAAAGCACCTTCACCATCTATTCAAGCCAAGAAGTGTCGATCAGTATGACGGGCGAGGTGGAGAAATATAACGAGCACTACATGCGCTTTGCCTTGGGCAACAACCTGGCATACAAAATCTACAAGGGCGACGAGCAGGTGGCACTCACGGCTGCCGACTATTATTATGTGCCCATCACCGCTGAAGGCGCGGAATACTACATTGTGCCCACCGACATGATGAATGATGCCGAAGCCACCAGGGTGGTGATTCAGCCTGCTGCCGTGAAGAATGTGACCGACGACCGCGATGTGCCCACCGTGTATGGCCGCGATGGCGCAATCCACATTCATGGCAACACCTATGGCCAGATGGTCACCGTGTTTGACATGTACGGCCGCCTGTGTTTCCGCCGCCCTTCTAACGGCGACGAGGTGATAACGCTCGACAGCGGTGTGTATGTGGTGCTGGTAGGCAACCACCCTACTAAAGTGCGCTTATGATCGCAAACGACGACGAGAAATACATGCGCATGGCGCTGCGTGAGGCAGAAGTGGCTAAAGATGCCGACGAGGTGCCTATCGGTGCAGTGATTGTGTGCCGCGGGCGAGTGATAGCCCGAGGCCACAACCTCACCCAGACACTGACCGATGTCACCGCCCATGCCGAAATGCAGACCATCACATCGGCTGCCTCATTCCTTGGCGGCAAATACCTCACCGACTGCACGCTTTACGTGACGGTGGAGCCGTGCCTGATGTGCGCCGGGGCATTGGGGTGGAGCCAGATATCACGCATCGTGTATGGCTGCGCCGACCCCAAGCGGGGCTACCACGTTTTCTGCCAGCATCCTTTCCACAAGAAGACGCTGGTGGAGGGTGGTGTGCTTGCCGATGAATGTGCAGCGCTGATGACCGACTTTTTCTCAAAAAAACGCTAAAAAATTGCCTCTAAGCATGGCATAATCTTCTTGAATCCTAAAAACAAAAATCAACAACTTGACAAAGCAAATGACTACGAAATTCATAAAAAACGCCCTAATGGCGGTGTGCGCGGCATTGCTGCTCACCGGAGGCTGGAGCCAGGCGCGCGCACAAGAGGAGCGCATCACCTCGCAGGTGGTGGCAGTGACCCATCAAACCGACACCTTAGCGGTGATGAGCCAAAAGATGAACCGCGAGCTGAAAGTGGTGGTGGTGCTGCCTAACCAGTATTTCTACAACCCTACCGACAGCTTTCCCACTGCCTATGTGCTGCATGGCGCTTACGGCAGCTACCGCGACTGGCCCACAAAGAAAAACATGGAGCAGATTGCCACACAGTATGGCATGGTGATTGTGTGCCCTGATGGGCAGGACAGCTGGTACTTCGACTCGCCTATCGACCCGAAGATGCAGTTTGAGACCTTTATCAGCAAAGAGCTTGTGGCCTATATCGACGCTCACTACCGCACCTTCCGCGCGCCAAAAATGCGTGCCATCACGGGATTGAGTATGGGCGGACACGGAGCACTGTGGAACGCTTTCCGCCACCCCGATGTGTGGGGCAACTGTGGCAGCATGAGCGGCGGTGTGGACATCTCCAAATTCCCCGACAAGTGGAAAATCAATCTGCGCCTGGGTAAATATGCCGACAACAAGGAGGTGTGGGCCTCACACACCGTGATCAGCCTGGTTCCGGAGCTGAAGCCGGGGCAGAACATCATCATCGACGATGGTTATTCCGACTTTTTCTATGAGGTGAACTGTAATTTGCACAAAGCGCTGCTCGACGCTAAAATCCCGCACGACTTTATTATCCGCCCGGGTGCCCACAAATGGGACTACTGGTGCAATGCCATCGACTATCAAATGCTCTTCTTCGCCAAAGCCTTCAATAAATAACGGCACCACAACAAACGAACAAGTGCAATGAAGCGTTGCGAAATTTCACAATCGGAATAAATTTGTATATCAAGATAACGGACGCGGCTGGCTGCGTCCGCTTTTTTTAAAATCAGCTATATAGCTATCTTGCGCCATATTTCTAAATAACGCCCGACTTGATAAACATAGTCATATAAAACGGCAAATAAATAACTCCTCCGTCAAACTCCACATTATTGCCACTCAGCACAATCCTACGATTAATCATTTCAGCAAACGCACTTTGAGCCATATCCAGAGATGAATGTTTTTTGAAATCTTTTCCCGACTTCACCTCAATAATTGAAATTTTATTAGCTTCAGGAAAAACAAAGTCGAGTTCATGTTTACTCTTTCGGTCGTAATAATTCAGCGACACATCATGCTTCACCAATTCACCAGCCACATAATTTTCGGCAAGTGCCCCTTCATTCACAAAAATATCCCCCATCAATACACTTGCCTGTATATGATTGAGCATCATTGAGCACATCAAACCGGTATCTACAAAAAACAATTTATACAACCTCAAGTTCTCATGGCTGGGAAATGGCAATTCAAAAGAGCCAACATTGAATGAATAGTAGGCAATGCCAGCGTCAACCAACCACTGTGTTGGTGCACCATATTTGCGCCGGGAGGCGTTTTTTTCAATCGCAGAAAGCACAAAACGCTTATCCTGCTTGCTCAATTGCCCCGGTATTGCATCAAACACCGACTTCACCAGCAATTTGTCCTTCCCTGCATATTTTGATATATCATTGCGATAGCCTGTAAGGATATCTTTCTGGTTAGAAATGGTGATATTAAAATCTTCATGATGAAGAAAAGTGTTCACTACTTCAGGCATTCCGCCCACAATCAAATATTGGCGATACCTCTTCATAATCTGCTGATGTAGGAAATCGGGAACAGGTTGAACGCTTTCATAGCAGTCCTTCAGAGCAGACACCACATCTTCGCCCACATTGCAAGCCCACAAAAACTCTTCAAAATCAAGAGGAAACATATCCAACTCGTGTTCAAATCCCACAGGATACGACGACACGTCCCTGTAGTTGATGCCAAGCAACGAACCCGATTCTATATAATCGTATCTTCCGTCCTCCACCAAAAATTTGATTGCCGTTCTGGCTTTTGGGCACGACTGTATTTCATCAAAGAAAATTAAAGTCTTGCCTGGCACAAAGGGGCCAAAACCCATGGCAGAAAGGTTGATAAGAATTGATCGGGCATCAAGATTACCATCAAACGCCTGCTTGGCCATAGAGATCTGCTCAAAGTTAATTTCCACAAAATTCAGATAATTACTCTTAGCAAATTGGCGAACAGCGGTAGTTTTTCCTACTTGCCGAGCACCTTTAATTAAAAGAGCCTTATTATTGGCATTTTTCTTCCATTCTTCTAATTGATTATATATCTTCCGTTTAAGCATATTTTTGCAACTTTTTTCCACGTTTTTACAAGCGAATTTACAACTTTTTTCCAATAAAACAGTGCTATTTTTACAACTTTTTTCCACGTTTTTACAAGCGAATTTGCAACTTTTTTCCAGAACATGATGGTAAAGAGTAAAATTGACTGCTGGTAAGCGAATCGGTTCCCGTTGGCATTTTGCTACTTAAAAAACGCAAAAACTGAATGGCCATAAAGTGGTTTTCTCTATTTTTTATTATCTTTGTAATCTACAAATATCATTTTGCCAAACAGACTACCTTTTTCAAGTATGAAAACAATGCGCCCTAAAATCCTGATCATCTACACCGGTGGCACAATAGGCATGATTGAGAACCCTATTGCGCACACTCTGCAGCCGTTCGACTTCTCGCATCTGATGGAAAATGTGCCTAAGGTGCAGCTGCTCGACTACGACATCGACAACATTCAGTTTCACCCGCCCATCGACAGCAGCAACATGAGCCCTGCCCACTGGGGCCACATAGCGCGAGCCATCGAAAGCAACTACGACAAGTATGACGGATTCGTGGTGCTGCACGGCACCGACACCATGGCATTTACTGCCTCCGCACTCAGCTTCATGCTGGAGAATTTGAGTAAGCCTGTCATCATCACCGGTTCACAGCTCCCCATCGGCGAGGTGCGCACCGACGGTGAGGAAAACCTGATCACCGCCCTGCAAGTGGCGGCAGCCACCGATGCCGACGGCAACGCCATGGTGCAGGAAGTGGCCATTCTATTTGAGAACTATCTGTGGCGCGGCAACCGCAGCACCAAAATGAGCGCCGACAATTTCAACGCTTTCCGGAGCAACAACTATCCCGAACTGGCTAAAATCGGGCTGGGCATACAGTTTCATGAGGAAGCGCTCTACCGCCTCCCGTCGAAGCGCCCATTGAAGGTGCGCTACGAGATGGACCCGAATGTGATGTTCATAGAGCTCAATCCCGGCATGACACCCCAAACGCTCAAACACCTGCTCCACACGCCCAACATCAAGGGCATCGTGCTGAAAACCTATGGCGCAGGCAACAGCCCCAGCGAGCCATGGTTCACCCAACTCATCAGCGAAGCCAACAAGCGGGGCATCGTCATTCTCAACGTCACGCAGTGTGTGAACGGCGGCGTAAAACAGTCGCTCTACGAAACGGGCAACTGCCTCACTGAGGCAGGCGTGGTGAGCGGGCACGACATCACCAGCGAGGCCGCCATCACCAAGCTAATGTATCTTTTCGGCCTTGGCCTCACTTCCGAAACCGTAAAAAAATACCTCAACAGCGCCATCTGCGGCGAAGTCACCATCTAAACAGGATAAAATTTCATTTGCAATATTTTTTATATACAACAGATACTATGACAAAGGATAGATTAGATGAGTGGTGGGCAAGTTTGACCATCACCGAAAAAGAGAGAATTGCATCGAAAATCGCTTCCAAGAAAAGCGGCAGGCACCATCATGTGGCATATCCTGAGTGCACGGTGGTATGGAACGCCCTCGACCTGGCACATCAGGAAAAAGTGTACGCGCACTGCACCGACGACCACGGGTTGCTCCTGCCTGAATACAAAAACGGCGACACTTACAGTTTCTGATCGACGCGCATGCCCACGCGGTGGTGTGCTTAGCGGCAAGGTGACGTTTGTTCTGAAAAAAAGTTGTAACTTTGCGAAGAGTTTTCAACCCGATTCAACCCGAATATTTTTAATGGATATGAAAAAGATAAACGTTGCCATCGACGGCACATCGTCGAGCGGCAAAAGCACAATGGCAAAAGCCCTCGCCAAAACTGTGGGCTACACTTACATCGACACTGGCGCCATGTATCGCAGCGTGGCATTATTCTGCTTGCGCCACGGCCTCATCACCGACGGAAAGGTGGACGTGGAGCGGCTGGTGCCTATGCTTCCCGAAATCAGCATCAGCTTCAAGATGGCTGACGGCAAGCAGGTGACCTGCCTTAATGGGGAGAACGTGGAGCGTGAAATCCGCGGACTTGAGGTGTCGAACAATGTGAGCCTCGTGGCGGCCATAGCCGAAGTGCGCCACGCCATGGTGCGCCTCCAGCAGGAGATGGGAAAAGAAAAAGGCGTGGTGATGGACGGCCGCGACATTGGTACGGTGGTTCTCCCCGATGCCGAAATCAAGCTGTATGTGACCACAAGCCCAGAAATACGCGCTCAGCGCCGCTTCGATGAAATGCGGGCCAAAGGCGACACCAGTGTCACGCTTGCCGACATCATTGCCAACGTGAAAATGCGCGACCACATCGACTCCACACGCAAGGAAAGCCCGCTGCGCAAGGCCGACGACGCTGTGGAAGTGGACAGCGGCCAATTCAAAACTGCCGAAGAGCAGATTGCGTGGGCCGTGGATTATTTCCGCCAGTATATGCGCCAGCACCAGTAACAGCCACTCCCCCACCTTTTCCAAAAGCTACAATCGTGAATAAAGTAGAAGAAATAAAGCCTTACAGCGAGAGCGAAGGCAAAACCACCCAGGTGAAGGCGATGTTCGACTCCATTGCCCCCGCCTACGACTTCATGAACCGAGCCATGACGCTTGGCATAGACAAGTGGTGGCGGAAGGTGGCACGCAAGAAAGTGGCGGCAGTAGCCCATCGCCACCTGCTCGACGTGGCCACCGGCACGGGCGACTTCGCCATTCAAATTCATCAGCACCTGCACTGCACAGTGAAAGGCATCGACCTGAGCGAGGGTATGCTGGCGGTGGCACGCAAAAAAGTGGCGGCGAAGCATCTGCAAGAGCAAATCACCTTTGAGCAGGCCGACTGCCTGAAAATGCGTTTCGCCGACGGCAGCTTCGATGCGGTGACAGTGGCGTTTGGCGTGCGTAATTTCGAGCACATCGACCGTGGCTACGAAGAAATGTACCGCGTGCTGAAGCCTGGCGGAATGCTCTGCGTGCTGGAGCTTTCAACTCCACAAAATCCCGTCATCCGCTTTTTCTACGACCTCTACGCGCTCCACATCATTCCATTTGTGGGCTCGCTCAAAAGTGGCGACAAGAGCGCCTACCGCTATCTGCCCGAAAGCATAGCGGCAGTGCCCCAAGGCGAGCAGATGCTTGCCATCATGCGCGCCGCCGGATTCAAGCAGTGCAAGGCCCACAGCCTCACTTTAGGCGTGTGCAGCATCTACACCGGCATCAAGTGAAGCCCATACAGATAACAGAAAAATCCCCGACAGCAATTTTCCGTGCTGCCGGGGCATTTTTTATTGAATAATAATGACGCATATATCGCTAAAATGATTACTTTTGTGGTAACAATTATATATATACACATACAATTATAGGTTAACATCATTATGGGAGCAATCAAGACAATAGGCATTCTCACTTCGGGCGGCGACGCTCCAGGCATGAATGCGGCCATTCGTTCAGTCACACGTTCAGCTATTTTCAGCGGGTTCAATGTAAAAGGTATCTACCGTGGCTACAAGGGACTTATCGACGATGAAGTGGTAGAGTTTAAGACACAAAACGTGTCGAACATCATACAGCAAGGCGGCACCATTCTGAAAACGGCACGATGCAAAGAGTTTACCACTCCAGAAGGCCATCAGCGCGCCTACGAAGTGATCAAGAAGCACGGCATCGACGCCCTTGTGGTGATTGGCGGCGACGGCTCACTCACTGGCGCACGCCAGTTTGCCAGTGAGTTCGACTTTCCAATCATCGGCTTGCCAGGCACCATCGACAACGACCTCTACGGCACCGACCACACCATCGGCTACGACACCGCGCTCAACACCATCATGTGGTGCGTGGACCGCATTCGCGACACGGCCACCTCACACGAGCGCCTGTTCTTCATCGAGGTGATGGGCCGCAACGCCGGATTCCTCGCGCTCAACGGCGCTATCGCCAGTGGCGCAGAAGCCGCTATCATTCCTGAAATATCCACCGAGGTCGACCAGTTGGCCGAGTTGATTCAGAATGGCTTCCGCAAGAGCAAGAACTCATCTATCGTGCTGGTGGCTGAAAGCCCCATCACCGGTGGCGCTATGGGTCTGGCTGAGCGCGTGCGCAAGGAATTCCCCGAATACGATGTGCGTGTAACCATTCTTGGCCACTTGCAGCGTGGCGGCTCACCCACCGCGCAAGACCGCATTCTCGCCTCACGCATGGGCGCGGCAGCCATCGATGCACTGCTTGAGGGTCAGCGCAATGTGATGATTGGCGACGACAACGAGCAGATTGTGTATGTTCCGTTCAGCAAGGCTATCAAAAACGACAAGCCTATCGACCGCGAACTGCTCAACACCCTCCGCCGACTCTCCATTTAAACGAGCATACACTATTGCCATGGGCGTGGCATGCGTGCTGCGCCTCTGGCAATGTTTTCATTTAATATACATTTTAACCAAAAAAGGTTTTTTAGCATGAACTATAACTTTAAAGAAAAACAAGCCATCATCTCCGTGGTCATGGCCATGGCTCAAGCCGACGGGGTAATCGACCCCAACGAACTGGCCTACTTTGAGCAGCTGCAAGAGCTTCTCGGCATCACTAACGCTGAGCTGCGCAGCGTCACTGCCACCGTAGATAACGACTTCTCGCTCTTGGGACTGATTGTGCTCTCCAAGATGGACGACCAGAAAAAGGCCGATGTGAAGAAGATGCTGCTGCAAATGATGACCTGCGACACCGACCTTGATGAAAAAGAACTCACCTTGTTTAATTTCATCTGCCGTGTAACGGGCATGGACGCCGCCACCAACAGCATTCACGGCGACGGATCGCTTGAATACGACCCTGCACGTATTCTCCACGGGAAAAACACAAAAGCCATTAAAAGCGCGCAGAAGCACTTGCTCAGTGAGGGCAAAAAAGATAATTAAAACCAAATTACATAACATAAAAAACACTTTATAACAATAAACTTCTATGAACGCTAACAAACTCCTTTCGCTCATTTTAGCGGGTGCCATGACCTGTGCGGTGGCTCACGCCGAAAAAAAAGACTACAAGCACGAAGGCTGCTACAACTATCAGCGTGGCATTGAGGCCGTGCAAAACGACAACGACGACGAGGCCATCAAATATCTCTCGGAAGAAATCAAGGAACACCCTTCCTGCGACCGCGCCTACCAGCAATTGGCCGTGATTTATGGCAACCAGGGTGAAAATGGCGATGCGCTCACCTATATCAACCTGGCGCTTAAGTACTGCCCTAAAAAAGACAAGGATAATTTGGCATTCAACCATTATGTAAAAGCCAAGGTGCTTCAAAACCTCAACAAAACGGCTGAAGCTGAAGCCGAATTCACGATGGCCATCAACACCGAACCCGACAACAGCTCGCATTATAAGTACAGAGGAGAGTTCTACTATGGTGAGCAGCAATACGACAAGGCTCTGGCCGACTACAAAAAGGCTTCGGAATTAGAGCCAGGGGTGGCCAGATACTTCGTGGGCATAGGTGCTTGTCTGGAAGCCACTGAAAAATACCAGGAGGCTCTCGACCAATATGAATACGCCCTCAAACTGTCGCCCGGCAACGCCACCAACATCGCCTACAAGGGCGACGCGCTGCTCAAGCTAAAGAAATACAACGATGCCATCAACTGCTACATTGAAGCGGTGAACACCGACAACGAAACACAAGCGGCATATCACGGTCTGAACAACGCCTGTCAAGAAGTGCCAAATATATTGATAGCCAAGCTGAAAGCGCAGCACATCAAAAAGCCGAAAGAAGTGTTATGGACAGCTCTGCTCGCCGCCACACTGAATCAAACGAGGAATTATACGGAAGCTATCAAATACTACCATGAACTCATCGAAGAAGAGCCTTCGGCAAAAGGCTTTGCAGTGTTAGCGGAGACATACAAGAACGCAGGAAACCTGCCTTGCGCTATCAAATACATCGACAAGGCCATTGAAATGGAAGAAGCTAATCCTGCTTCTTCCGACTCTACCGATATGGCTCAGAGTATAGCTACAGCCGATGCGGCCTACACGCTGCAAAAAGCCAATTATCTTGATATAAGCGGTGACTACGACAAGGCCATTGAAGTGGAGAACGCCTGCATTGAGCAAAATCCAGAGAACACCGCCGCATACGCCACAAGAGCCATCACCTATTTAAGAAAAAAAGAGGGTGAGAAAGCACTTGCCGACATTAATACCGCTATCGACATGGACGAGCCTACCACCTATCTTTTATACACAAGAGGCAGGATCAACATGCTGCTCGGGAAAAAGGATGAAGCAATCGCCGATTTCAAGACTGTGGCGAGCGACACCACCGAAACAGAAACGGCTCCCTATGCCCTTTTCTATCTGGGCGAAAAGCAAAAAGCTATTGAAACGACAGATTCGCTACTGAAAGCGGACGACAACAAGGCCAACATCAACTACAACGCTGCATGCCTCTATTCACTGATGAATGAAAAAGACACAGCGCTCAAATATCTGGAACAGGCTTTCAAAATCAACGTGGCATACACTGTTTACACTAAAACAGACCCCGATTTCGACAACATACGCGAAACGCCTGAATTTAAGGCTCTCATCGCAACATACGAGGAACAGTTGAAAAAGCAGATCGAAGGAATGAACAACCTTGACAGTGCCCTAGAGGAGCAGTATGAGGAGGCGACCTGCCAAGTGCCTTACACCAAGAAAGGCGGCGTGACGCAAGTGAAATGCCAAGTGAACGGACTGCCGCTCCACTTTATCTTCGACACGGGCGCCGCCACCATATCCATCAGCTCGGTTGAAGCCATGTTTATGCTCAAAAACGACTACCTCTCCACTAAAGACATCGTGGGCTCGTCGCTGTTTACCGACGCCAATGGCGACATCAGCGAGGGCACGGTCATCAACCTCAAGGAGGTGAAGATTGGCGACGCCACACTCAAAGACGTGAAAGCATCGGTGGTGCACAACCAGAAAGCGCCTCTGCTGCTCGGACAAAGCGCATTCCAGAAATTTGGCAAAATAGAAATCGACAACGCCAAGAAAATGGTGACCATCACCTACAAGAAAAAGAAATAAAGTATCGCAACGATAAAACATCTCAAAATGAAACGCTTGACTATCCTTTTAGCCCTATTAACGGCCTTCACTGCCACCTATGCGCAGAAACACGTCACCGACAGCATCATGGTGAACGGACACATGCGTTCCTACACCCTGTATCTGCCAAGTGCAATGCCTACCGACGCACCCCTGGTGGTGTGTATGCATGGCTACAGCAAGAAAGTGCCCAAACCTTCACGATTCGACCTCGACCCCGTGGCTGAGCGCGAAAAGTTTGCCGTGTGCTATATTCACGGCCTGCCCGACAGCACGGGCCACTTCGGCTACTATGTGGGCTATCCGCCTCAAGCATCGATGCAAAAACACGAAACAAGCGACATCTGCAAAATCACCGAGGCGGTGCAAAACCGCTTCCACCTCAGCAAGACGAACACCTTTGCCACTGGCATGAGCAATGGCGGCGACATGTGCTATCTCATGGCCTACGAGGGACAGACCACCTTCCGTGCACTTGCACCAGTGGCAGGGATCACGCTGAACTGGATTTACCAAAAATACCAGGCTCCACGCCCTGTGCCCATCTATGAGATTCACGGCACAGCCGACAAAACATCGAAATGGGACGGCGACATGGAGAACAAAGGAGGCTGGGGAGCGTATCTGCCGCTCGACATATCCATCGGCTATTGGGTGGCACGCAACCGCTGCACCACCATCGAGCCTACCGACACCATCGCAGGAAAAGACCCTAATAACGGCCACTACATAGTGCGACACCGCTACACCGGCGGCGTAGATGGCACAGAAGTGTGGGTTGATGAAGTGGTGGGTGCGCCCCACAGTTGGCACGCCAAAGACATGAACACCGGTGAAGCCATCTGGGCATTCTTCCGCCGCTTCCTCAAATAACCCCACCACACGCCACCCCACCATCTTCGCAAAACATTATCTTGGTAGCGGCAGTGCCATAATATACAATTCCACGGCTTGTCATCATAAAACAGCAGCAATAACACAGTAGGGACGCGATACTTCGCGTCCGCCTATAGTGCAGAAAACCAAGTTGTTGCCGATGGGCGGATGTGGCATCGGAGATGCCTTGTTATGGTTAACACCATACAAGCGAGCCGAAGGCGAACGCGGCTTGGTGTAGGTGATGTCAGCGGACAAGAGCCTCGGAGAGGGTCGGTTGTGGTGTAAGCACCTCAATTTGTTAAAAGTAGATGATATTGAGGCATCTCTACATCGTGCAACCACAACCGACCCTCTCCGAGGCTCTTGTTCCCCTTTACCTACGGGATTCACCAAGCTGCGCTACGCTTGCATGGTGCTAACCACAAAATATCATCTCCGATGCTCGCTGCCTGATCAGTAGCGTCCCCTCCCACTAATTGGACATCACGTCCTTAAAACTGTCAATTTGAAAGTTGTTTTCTTACTTGTTCAGAGCTCTCGGCATGCCACATTCCTACCATGATGGCGCACATTCTGGTGGCTATCTTTTGTGGAGCATTTATCTTCTGAAAAAAATATCGTATCTTTGTAGAATGAATAATTATTGACAAAGATGAAACATCTTGTATATGTGATGGCGGCACTGATGGCACTTTGCTCCGCCACCGGGTGCGGCAAAAAGCAGTCGGAAAACAGCGTGAAGGCACAAGTGCAAGCAGTAGATGCAGCCAAACGCATCGCCGCTATCGACTCCACCGACACCATGGCCCTGCAAAGCGAACTGCTGAAAGCGGAAGCGCTCCGTAGCCAGTATGTGGTAGATGGCGACAGCATTGCCGCCGCCGACTTCGACGACACTTTCCGTGAAACGCTGATTCAAAAAGCGCCAAGGCTCGCCAAACTCCTTTATACCACCTCAACAGAAAATTAATTCACAATAAATATATACATTTCATTATGTTATCACTTGATGAATACAGAAAAATGGCCAACGACGAGATTGAGGCCATTCCCTATCCAGCCACCCCAAACGGACTTTATGAGCCTATTTCCTACACCATGGCGTTAGGCGGCAAGCGTCTGCGCCCTGCCTTGGTGCTGATGGCATGTGAAGCCATGGGCGGCGAGGCCCAGACGGCACTGAAAGCAGCTGTGGGTCTGGAGCTTTTCCACAATTTCACACTCCTTCACGATGATGTGATGGACAATGCCGATGTGCGCCGCGGCAAGCCCACCGTGCACCGCCGCTGGGGCGACAACACCGCCATTCTCAGTGGCGACGCCATGCTCACCATGAGCTGCCAGTATGTGGCGCAGGTAGATGCCGACATTCTGCCTGCCATCACGAGTCTGTTTAACCAAACCGCTATGGAAATATACGAGGGACAGCAGCTCGACATGGACTTTGAGGTGCTCAGCAATGTGAGCGTGGACGAATACATCGAGATGATTCGCCTGAAGACTTCGGTGCTGCTGGGCTGCGCATGCAAGATGGGCGCCATCATTGCCGGCGCTTCAGATGAAAATGCTCAAGCACTCTACAATGTGGGGCTTTACCTCGGCCTCGCCTTCCAGCTTCAAGACGATGTGCTCGACGTTTGGGGCGATGAGGCCACCTTTGGCAAGGCCATTGGGGGCGACATTATGAACAACAAAAAGACTTTCCTTCTGGTGAGCGCCATGCACAAGGCGCAGGGCGACGATGCCACAGAACTCCGCCGCTGGATTAACGATGAATATGCTATCCGCGACGAGAAGGTGCCTGCCGTGACCGCCCTCTACGAGCGTCTCGGTATGCGCGAAGAGGCTGATGAAGCCATCAAGCACTACAACGACATGGCTCTGGAAGCCCTCAACAAGGTGGAACTGACCGACGAGGCCCGCCATGCCTTTGTAGATGTGATTGAACGATTGGTGAGCCGCAAGAAATAATGATCGACAGCCACAGCCACATCTACTGCGACGCTTTCGACGCCGACCGCGAGCAAATGATTACGCGCGCGAAAGAGGCCGGTATCACCCATATCGTGATGCCTAACGAGAATTTAGAAAGCATCGGCAGGCAAAAGAGCGTGCACGATGCGCACCCTCAATATGTGTCGATGACCATCGGTCTGCACCCCGAAGAAATTGCCGACGACTACCGTGAGCAGCTATGCGCCATGCACCAGCTGCTCGCCACCGGCACTTACCCCTTTGTGGCGGTGGGCGAGATAGGCATCGACCTCTACTGGGAGCAGGACAAGCGCGAAGAGCAGCTTGAGGTGCTCGACACACAGCTGCGCTGGTGCAAGGAATTCGGCCTGCCTTTCATTATCCATTGCCGCGAGGGCTTGAAAGAGTGCCTTCAGGTGATGGACAATTTTGGCGAGCCACTGCCACAGGGCGTGTTTCACAGCTTCACCGGCACACCCTCCGAAATTGAGGCCATTCGCAAGCGTGGCGACTTCTATTTCGGGGTGAACGGCATTGTCACTTTCAAGAAAAGCGAGGTAAAGGCCAATCTGCCCGTAATAGGCATCGACCGACTGCTGCTCGAGACCGACTCGCCCTATCTTGCGCCCGTGCCCAAACGCGGGCAGCGCAACGAGAGCGCTTTCACCACCCACATCTGCCAGTTTGTGGCAAATGAGATGGGCACAACGGCGGAAGAAATCGACAACGCCACCACAAACAACGCTTGCACGCTATTCAATATAAAAACCCACTACTAACAGCTATCGAATGAAAAGAATCATAGCATACGCCCTTCTGCTCGCCTTCGTGGTCACAGCCACCGCACAACGCCTGCCACAGAGCTCCACATCGCCCAAGCGCGAACTTCGCTCGGCATGGGTGTCCACAGTG
>JBNMJK010000007.1:0-55399 GCA_050873765.1 Sodaliphilus sp. | reverse complement strand
GTCCAAAGCACACCAAGCACTAAGAGAATGCCCACAAATGGAGGCAGACCAGTGAGGCTGTGGAACACGGGCACGAAGCATAGTCCACCCACGCCAAGGCAGAAGATGGCTTTGCGCTCTCCGCCAGTAAACACCTCTTTCTCCTCTTCAGGTGGAGTGACAGGCAATTTCAGCTGGCCTTTGAGCAAGTGCTGCATAATCAGCGCAGGAATCACCACCGACAGAAGCGACGGCAAGATAATCTCCTTCATCACGCCTAAGGCTGTAATCAAGCCCTTGTTCCAGAGCATGATGGTGGTAACGTCGCCAATGGGCGAGAATGCGCCACCTGAGTTGGCGGCAATAATCACCAGCGAGGCAAACATCATGCGGTCGTGATGGTCGGCCACAAGTTTGCGCAGCACCATCACCATCACAATACTGGTGGTCATGTTATCAAGAATGGCACTGAGGAAGAATGTCATTAAAGTGATGCGCCACATAAGTTTGCGCTTATTGGTGGTGCGTAGCGCCTCTCTCACGAAGTTGAAGCCGCCGTTCTGGTCCACCACTTCCACAATGGTCATAGCGCCCATCAAGAAGAACAGCGTGGTGGCTGTGCCGCCCAAATGTTTCTCAATCAGCCCATTCACCATTTGGTGAGTAAAATTCGGTATAAAACTTGAGGGGTCGAACATGAAGAGTGTCCATGTGGCCACGAACATCAGCAGCGCAATCGCGGCCTTGTTGATCTTCGTCACGCTCTCCAAGGCAATGAATGCGTAGCCTAATACAAACACTACTACAATGGCAATAGTTAATGTAGTCATGAAGAATAATTAATTAGAAAAATATATTAAAAATAACACCTTTTCCGGAACAATCCTTTTCCGAAATCGACGACAAAGATAGAGTTTTTTCCCAATACTAACAATTATCTTTGTCATAATTTGTAAAAATTTGTTTAAAGGGCTGTTAAAGGAATTTATGACTACATGGGCAACGCTATTTAATGGCGCTGCCTCAAACTGACATTTCACAGAAAAAAATCACCAGGAGCCACCGGCTCCGCCGCCGCCAAACGAGCCTCCACCGAAGCCGCTCCAACCGCCCGACGATGAGGAGCTGCCGCCGGAAGTGAACGAGCCGCCGCCAGGGAGGAAAAAGCCGCCAAATGGCGTATATACAAAGAGCACAATCACTACGCACACAATCACAAACAGCGCGAGCAGCACATCACCCAGCGAGAAGTCTTCGTCCTGCTGGTAGGTGGCATAGTTGTATTCACCACGGCACACCGGCATAATCACCTTCAAGGCTGCCCAAGTGGCGGCGGCGTAGTCGTTGCGCGCTCTCAGCACGGGCAGCATCTGCTCGTCCACTATCCTGTGGCAGAACACATCGGGGAGCGCGCCTTCAAGTCCGCGCCCCGTGGCTATATACACCTGCCCTTTTGAAGATGAGGTTTTGGGTTTGATGAGTATGACCACACCATTGTCAAGTTTCTTCTGCCCCACTCCCCAGCGGTCGCCAATCTCGGTGGCAAACTCATTGGGAGTGTAGCCGTCGAGGTCGTTGACAGTGACAATCACAATCTGGTTTGAGGTGCGATTAGAGAGCGCGCGCAGGCTGTCTTCCATCTCGGTGGCCGTGGCTTCGCTGAAGAGCCCGGCAAGGTCGTTGACCAGCCGGGGCGGATTTGGACGGTCGGGGATTCCGTCGGCTGCCCACATCGCCACTGTCGCTGCCAGTGCAAGCAGCACACACGCTGCCCGCCTGTATAATATGCTGATGGCTGATTTCATCATGGTTGGGTGCTTGCTAAAGTTCTTACAATATCTTTCACTGCTGCCGACACCGCTCCATAGTAATTGCCCGAAGTGAGCATCGGGGTCATCACGTCATTTATGATGTCGCGGCAATAGCGAGCCGGGAGCGCATCGCTCAGATGAGAGCCCACGGCAATGGCGGTCTGTGGCTTGGCATCGCTCGGAACGAGCAGAATCACCACGCCATTGTCGGCACTGCCATTCTTGCCCACTTTCCAGCGGGAGGCTATCTCGGTGGCTATTTTCTGAGGGTCGGCACCGCCTATGTCGGTCATCGTGACTACGGTAATCTCCGCCGGCACTTCAGCGGCATACATTCGCAAATCGTCTTCAAGGGCGCGCGCACTGTCGCCCAGCACGTCGGCATAGTCGTTCACGTCCATGCTCCTACGCTGTGGAATCACCAGTTTGCCATCACTCACATAAGCCACTTCGCCCACAGAGTCGGCGCTCGCCTGCGCATCGGTGCTGTCAGCCGAACCGCTCTTTTTGCACATGGTGCACAGGAGCACCAACGCAGCCAAAACACCTGTGGCCCACAAGGCCCGTTTCATCTTGTTCATTTCTTTATCGCTTTTTTACAGTTAGGCATCGTCGCCACCGTCGTCGTCATACGACACGTCGTTGCTCAACTCATTCACATCATTTTCCACCGGCGGAAAATAGGCCGCCAAGGCATCACCAATCTGGCGCACCACCTCGCACAGTCCATCGGCGGCACGGCCTTGCGAAAGATAGGTGAGCAGGGTGTCTTTCTCGGTGTGCCAGTAATCGGCTGGCACCTGCCTGTTGATACCCTCGTCGCCCAAGATGGCAAACCTCTTGCTCTTGTAGGCCACATAAATGAGCACAGCATTGCGGCGCTCGGTCTTGAAAAGCCCCAATTGATTGAATTTTTTCTCTGCCGCGCCCATCACATCACCGCTACACTTGGGCACGACATGCACGCATATCTCACCCGAAGTGCGCTTCTCGGCCTGCGCTATGGCGTCACTGACGCGCTGCTGCTCTGCCTTGGAAAGAAAATCTGTTAAAGCCATTATTCCTCTCTATTATTCAAGCGTGAAAATCAGTCAAAATTGACGGTAGGAGCGTTTTCAGCACCCTCTTTAGCCTTGAAGTGAGGCTTCTTCTCAAAGCCGAAAATGCTGGCAAAGATGCTACCCGGGAAACGGCGCACCTGGGTGTTGTATTCCTGCACACCTTGATTATAGTCGGTCACCGCCTTGGTGATGCGGTTTTCCGTGCCTTCAAGCTGGCTCTGGAGGTCGGAAAAGTTTTGGCTGGCCTTCAATTCGGGGTAAGCCTCGCTCACAGCCATCAGTTTGCTCAACGCACCGCTCATCTGCTCTTGTGCCTTCTGGAACTTCGTCAGTTGCTCATCGGTCATATTTTGAGCGTCGATATTGATTTGGCCAATTTTTGTGCGTGCTTCCGTCACTTCGGTAAACACCTTTTCTTCGTGCTTGGCATAGCCTTTCACGGTGTTCACGAGGTTAGGCACAAGATTGGCGCGCCTGTCGTATTGCGCCTCCACATTGGCCCAGTATTTTTCCACGTCCTCCTCCTGGCTCACAAGTCCGTTGTAGCTGCTGATCAGCCACAGCAAAATCACCACAATCACTCCACCGATAATAATCCATTTCGTTTTTCCGTTGCCAGCGGCAGGTGCCGACTGTGCCTGAGGTGTAAAATTCGGGATAGGGTTCGCGTTAGTGTTCATAATTTTTAATGTTAAGTGTTTATAAAATCATTTTTCCTATATCATTATGCAATTTTCATGCCAATAGTGATGCCACACAGGCTGGCGCGTGTGGCGCACGCACCGTGGAGCCATGGCTCAATACCGGTTGCCATTCTGATAGTCGCGGTATTTGTTGCCGCTATAAGTGTTGCGCCCGAAAGCGTTGCTACCAAACTCATCGTCTTCCTCCACCTTCTTCACCTCTTGGCGCTCAAGCGAGTCTTTCTTGCGCTCAGGCTTGTTCTTGATCAGGCGGTCGGGCTTCTGCTTATTGAGCGCAGTGGCATAGATATCCCACGTTTCCTCACGCCCCCAGCTTTTTCGCACACGGAGTTTGTCGGCGTAAGGATAATAGTACACCTCCTCCGGCTGCCGGTGCTCGCTGTAGCAGCCAGCGTCCCACTGGTCGTTGCCATTGCGGTCGATAACCAGGCGCGCGTAATACTCGGCAGGAAGCAGATTGTCGAACTTCACCGTTCCGCCCTGCACACGCTCATGACGCACCACTTTCTCGTTAGCGTCGAGCAGTTCCACAAAAGCACTGTCGCCGCTGTTCACATGCAGAATCACATAGCCATACTCATCAAGCGATTTCACCTTAAAGTTGTAGGTCACCGTGTCGTTGGCCACGCCATACACATTGCACACCGCAGCCGAGTCGAATTTCAGGCGGTACTGCTCCTCTGGCTTCAAGTTGGCCTGAATCATATAGTCGAGCGGATTCTTATCGTCGATGAGCAGCATCGATGCCTTCACTCGCAGCCAGGTGCTGTCTTTCTGCATACGTTCCAAGTGAATACCCGCCTGTGTGATGTTTGCAACCGGGGCATCGAGCGTCATCTGTATGGTGTCGGTCACATCGAGCAGCGACGTTTTTTTGGGCTCCAGCTTCAGCACCTTTCGCTGGGCGCGCTCACGCTGGCTCAGCGCCTTGATGTCGAGGTCGATATCCGTCACATCTTTTCCTTCAGCCACTAATTTCTCACGCCGCTTCATCAGCTTCTCGCGCTCTTTGTCCATTTCCTCGCGTTCTTTCTTGGCTTCACGCTCCGCCTTGATTTCGGCATTGGTGCGGCGTGTTTGAAACACGATGGTGTCGGTGGCAGGCACAATGTTCTCCAGCGAGTCCATCTTCATATAGCGCATATCCACACAGATGCTGTCGGCCTTTATCAATGTGCTGTCGGTGAGCCAGTACACCAGCGAGTCGTTGCCCTCGCGGCGCTCCATCACATACCAATCGGTGGCATGGTGGGCGGGCGAAATGATGTGGAGCTGTGGCAGCTCGTTGGGGGCTGAAAACTGCACAAACAGCTTATTCCGTGCTATGCGCTCTGCCTTTTTCAGGTAGAGGGGTGTGTAGCGCTCGTTAAACATGGTGAGCAGTATGTCGTTGGGCAAAAACTCGGTGTGAGTGGCAGTCACCACGGTATCGACACGGTGGTCGAAGGTGAATGTGGTGTCCTGCGAGGTGAACGTGCCTACGCTGGGCACGATAATCTCGTCGGAGAACGCATAGTCTTCGCTGCGGCTCATGCGATAATTGCCATCCACATCATTCAAGGCAAAGATATGGTATTTGCCGGGCTTCACGCCCTGCACCGTGAACTCGCCCTTGTCGTTGGTGCGGGATATGCGGTCGAACTGCAGATGAGTGAAAGCGCTGTCGGCAAGGTTGCTGTGAAGCCCCACCATCACATGCTGCATAGGCTCCAGGTCGCGGGCACGCAGCACCATGCCCGACACGCTCATGGTGTCGATGGTTTCGCCAGTGGAAAACGAGAAGCAGTAGCCGTCGAGGCGGTTGCCCTCGTTGTTGTCCTCGATTGCGTCGCTGAAGTCGATGGTGTAGGTGGTGTTGGGCAGCAGCTCATCGTTGAACTCCACCTCCACGGTGCGGCCCAACGAACGGACCGATGCCGGCTCTTTCTGCGCTGGCGAAATCACCACCTTCTTCTGCTGGTCTTTCAGCGCCACTATTTCATCAAACTGTATGGTCACCTTCTTGCCTTTGAAGTTCACCGAGCGGGGTGCAGGGTTGGATTTAAGCACCACCGGGGGCGTGTAGTCGCGTGGACCACCCGAAGGCGAGCCAATATTGGCGCACGAGTGCAGCACCAGGGCCAGGCACAGCGCCGTGAGAATATAGGTAAGCGAGCGCAATCTCTTCATAAATGTAACATCGTGGTTTCAACTGGCAAAGATACACATTTTTCCACAAAGGTCAAGCCTCGCCGCCGCCACTCCATTCAATCATGCGACACCACCTGAAGCAAAAGCCACGATGCGGAAAGCGCCTACACTGCTCCGCACCAGTCGCCCTCGCAGAAACGAGGACACAGCCACTCGTATTAATTTGAAAGAAAATGTGCTATTTTTCAAAAAATATTAAATTATATTTTGCAATTATCAAAAACATTATTATATTTGCATCAGTAAAATTTAATTACAGTCAGTCATAAGTCAAGAACAAAGATAACACCATAAAAAAGTAAATTTTCTCATACTCTAAAATGAACGCAGGAATCTCTTTGTGAAAAGAGATTCCTGCTGCACTTTTATATCATAGCGGAAAGATTTTTTGGAGGCGAGGCTCGGGCCGTGCGTCCCTACATAGAATGGAGGTTAGCCGTGATGCTGGGTTCAGTTTTCATTAAATGTCTGCGATTTGCTTTGCGACCTGAACACTAATTCGTCGGTTTCCACATAATAATCCCAGTTTTCCTCCGCAAAGGTCTGGTTGTTGCCGTCGGCGAAGTCGCCATAGGTGACGGTAATTTTCAGCACATCAGAATAATTAGGGTCGCCCTCTATCACGATATATCCGTTGGTGTATCGCTGCAGATATGCCACGAATTTCTGGTCAGAGAAAATATTTTTTCTATCAAACTTCACATCGTAGATCGACCCTGTGCGCACTTCCACTGCATAGTTATACAGCGAAATTGACTCATGGCTCTCGCAAAATTCGGCCACATGGTCCTTAAATTCAGAATATTCTTCTTCAGTCTTTTCAAACCGCTCGCTCGACCGCTTATGCTCCAGATAGGTGTCCACACTGGCGCCCACCACGAATACCATCAAGAGCACCGCTACGATAGCGCCAAATATAATCCACCCTTTCTTCTTTTTCTTTTTGGGCTTTCCGTCACCGGCAGGAGCTGGCTCCACAAATGGAGGAGGGGTTTTGGCTGGCTCGTCGGGAGTGTCAGGGTTCACAAGCGGACTACCACACGCATTGCAGAATTTTGCGGAATCGGGGTTTTCTTGCTTACAGTTAGGGCAAATCATAATAGCATACAGTTAATTAGTAATATGTGGAAAATTCACAATATCACAAAGTTATAACATTTATTCAAATTTCCGCACAAAACCGAACAAAAAATCCACAACCTCCCACAAAAAGTTATCGCTAAGGTTGAACGCTCGACTTTAGCGATAATTAGTAAATTTTAATAGTTATCGCTCGGTTCGAGCACCCGACTCCAGCGATAACTATATCACCACGCCGCCACACTCCCACATCAACTTCAGTAAGCAGCTATATTTACTCACAGAACAAATCATCGGCTGTGACTTGGCTTTGCACACACCACGAATTGGCGTTTTGAGCCACACCATAAGGCGACACGATGGTGATGTGCAACGCTTTCTGGGTTCTTGTCTTTTCACGGAAAAGTGCACGCCTATCGTCCATTTCTTTAGCATAAGCAGCAGTGACGACAAACGGCCGGCTCGAATATTTCATTTCGCACAAATTGATAATACCATCCACACGGTCGATCAGCAGGTCAATCTGTCCGCCTTTATAAGCAGGGCGCTCTGCCGTGGCTTTTTGCCGAGGGCAATACCACGAGCACACATCTGTCAGCACCCCGCCAATGCCCAGACCACGTTTAATCTGGTCGATATGCCGCAAACATAGCTTTTCAAACGCGTAACCTTTCCAGGCATTCTGCGCACCCTGAAGCATCATATTGGTCCATCGGTGATTGTCGCTGTGATTGTCGTCTTTCACAAAGCGATTGTAGAACAAGGTGTAGGGATCCATCAGCTGATACATCATATCGCGTTCCTTTTTGCCAAAGGCACTGTATCGGCGCAGAAAGTCGCAGCTCACTAAATTGTCGAGCACCTCGGTGAAAGAGCCATTATCCACTACGTTAAGAGCCTTCACTATCTCCGGCTTGGTGAGTCCCTGTCCATGCTGCGCCAAGAGTTCCACCACCCTGGTATATTTTTTCGTGTCTTTAAAAAGCGAGCGGAACAAAAATCCATATTCATCACGCAGTGGGGCATCGTCGGCAAAAAACAAGTCGTCAACGTTTTGCTCCACGCCAAGCGATTTGCGTAGCATACTCAAATAGAAAGGAATACCGCCCATAATCATGTAGATGTCGATAACCTGCTGGCGGCTATACACAAAGCCGTTGGCCTGGAGGTATTGTTCGGTTTCGGCAAGGGTAAACGAGCGTAAATACATTCGGCGCGTCACCCGGTTGTGCAGTCCACCCCTGTCGCCCAGCAGTTTGCTGAGCATCCAGGTGGTGGCCGACCCACACACGATGAATTTCAAACGGCTACATGTTGAGCCCCATGAGTTCCAGAACAGTTCAAGAGCCTTAATGAAGCGAGAATTGGGAGTGTCGAGCCATGGCAGCTCATCGATAAACACCACAAGAGGTGCATCGTCGTTCTTCGTTTCCAAATAGGATTGAAGCATAGCAAACGCCTCAAACCAGTTTTTGGGCACTGACTGCCATTTGCCGGAATGAGAACTCAGCCGGGCGGCAAAATTGGCAAGCTGATCGGTGAGCGAGCCTTCAAATATGCCAGTCATGTAAAAACTGAACTCGTTCTTAAAAAACTGCTTCACAAGGAAAGTCTTGCCCACACGCCGGCGGCCATACAGAGCTATAAACTCAGGCCGGCCACTATCACAATATTCACGCAGAAGTTTCTGTTCGCGCTTTCTGCCTATAATCGATTCCATATTCAAAGCCACATTATTACATAGGCAAAGATACACATTTTATGAGTTATCGCTAATGTTGAACGCTCGACTTTAGCGATAATTAGTAAAATTTAATAGTTATCGCTCGGTTCAAGCACCAGACACCAGCGATAACCATTTACTAAATGGATAACAACTGGTATGTAATCACTGACCTTAAGCGCATCTCAATTCATAGAAAAAAGCTAACAGGCGCCAGGTGGAACAAATCATTTTGTAACAAAATTTATATATTGAGCATCATTTTGTTATTTAAATTTTGTGATTAAAAACATTTATATTACTTTTGCGACATATATTATAACATAACGACACTAAAAGGCACAAAAATATGGCACTCATCATTCCTAAGCACTATCAGCAACGGCTACTCCCCGAAACCACGGAAGTGGCTATCAAGACCATCAAAGACTCGTTTCAGCAAAAACTCTCACGCGCCCTGCATCTGCGCCGTGTCACCGCGCCGCTTTTCGTGCTGGACGGCACTGGCATCAACGACGACCTCAACGGCACGGAGCACCCTGTGTCGTTCACCATCGACGCCATGGGCGGACGCCGAGCAGAAGTGGTGCACTCGCTCGCCAAGTGGAAGCGTACCAAACTTGGTGCCTACGGCATTGCCCCTGGCTATGGCATATACACCGACATGAATGCCATTCGCACTTTCGAGGACCTCGACAATATGCACTCGCTCTACGTGGATCAATGGGACTGGGAGAAGGTGATCCGAAAGGAGGACCGCAACCTCGACACGCTGAAACAAACGGTGAACGGCATCTACCGAGCCATTTTAGAAACGGAGCAGGAGGTGTATGAGCAATTTCCGCACATCACCCCACGCCTTCCCCACGCCATCACCTTCGTTCACACCGAGGATATGCAGCGAGAAATGCCGCAACTCTCGCCACGGGAGCGTGAGCGGGAATACGCGAAAAAATTTGGTGCCATTTTTGTGATCGGAATTGGTGCCGACCTGCCCGACGGAAAGCCCCACGACGGACGCGCACCCGACTACGACGATTGGGTGACTGCCACCGACAATCGTCACCAGGGTCTGAACGGCGACATCATTGTGTGGGACAACGTGCTCGACATTCCTTTCGAACTCTCGTCGATGGGCATTCGTGTAAGCCCTGAATCGCTGCACCGTCAACTCGAGCTACGGGGCTGCACCGAGCGCGAGCACCTGCCCTTCCACAAGGCGCTGCTTGAAGGACGGCTGCCCTACTCCATAGGCGGAGGCATCGGACAAAGCCGCCTGTGCATGTTTCTGCTCCAGAAAGCGCACATTGGCGAGGTGCAAGCCAGCATTTGGCCAGAGGAGCAAGTGGAAGAATGTAAGCGGCACGGCATACTATTGATGTGATTATCAACGGAATTACCGCCAAGCGCTATTTTTTCAGAAAAGTTTTTCAAAAAAAGATTTTGGAATACAAAAATAAAATAGTAACTTTGCACTCGCAAATGAGAAATAATCATTTTGCGCAACTCTACAAACGGTGCGTTAGTTCAGTTGGTTAGAATGCCTGCCTGTCACGCAGGAGGTCGCTGGTTCGAGTCCTGTACGCACCGCAAAATCCCGGAAAATTTCAGTTTTCGGGATTTTTTGTTTCCACCTACCCCCCCATTTCCATCACCCCCATTATATGCAGTGACGCACGGCCCGTGCACCTTATCGCAGCACATCAAGCTAACATCTGTATGGACTCGGGGTTGTGTCAAAAAATATAGAATTCTGCGGCTTGTCATCATAAAACAGTAGCAATAATGCAGTAGGGACGCGATACTTCGCGTCCACCTATAGTGCAGAAAACCAAGTTGCTGTTGATAGGCGGACGCGAAGTATCGCGTCCCTACACTTTCTCGCCACGCATCAATGGCAGCCGCTGCAGCCAGAGCAGCCGCCTTCGCCACAGTTGCCGCTGCAAGAGCCACAGCCCTGCTGAGGATGCAGCTCCTCGTCGGTGGCCTGGCGCACCTTCAGCACCTCGCCCTGATAGCGCACGCTTTCGCCGGCAAGCTGATGGTTGAAGTCGAGGGTGACGTGCGTGTCGGTGATTTCCACCACAAGGCCCTCCACACGCTGGCCGCCATTGGTGAGCATAGGCACATAATTGCCAAGCGCCACACGTTCGGTGTCGAACTCGCCGTCACCGTTCTTAAACACGTCTTTCTCAATTGGAATGATCATATTCTCATCCTTCTTGCCAAACGCCTCCTCCGGTGCGAGCGTGTAGTCGAACGTGTCGCCCTCCTTCAAGCCCTCAATGTTCTTCATAAAGCCCTCAATCATAGAGAGGTCGCCACCAAACACGAAAGCATCGGGGTGCTCCTTCGTAAATTCAAACACAGGCACGTCTTGATCTGCGCCCACCACGAAAATCTTGTAGGCCAAGACCACATATTTTCCTTTTGCTATAGTTTCCATATTTATAATATAATAATTGTGTTAATTCGATTGATTTCTTCATTTGCAGGGCGGAAAATCACCGCCACACATCTTGCAAAGATAATCAAATTCTGCCACACCCACAAAACGCGCACCAAGGCCGCCCAATTAAAAGGAAACAGACAAAAATTTAAGCCACGATTATTTGGGATTCTCGAGCGCAATTAGTAACTTTACGTCATAAGACAAACTTTAATCCAAACCTCGTTACTAAAAAACTAAACATTATGATGAAGAATTTCAGCCTTTCAATCCCCACTCGCCTGGTGTTTGGCGTGGGAGAACTGAAACGCCTGGCCAAGCAGCCACTTCCAGGAAAGAAAGCACTTATCGTGATCTCAGCCGGCACCTCAATGAAGAACTTCGGCTATCTCGACACCCTTATCGCGCAGCTTAAAGAGGCTGGCGTGGAAAGCGTGGTGTTCGACAAGATACAACCCAATCCGTGCAAAGCCCACGTGGCAGAAGGCGCAGCACTCTGCAAGGCCGAAGGCTGCGACTTCGTGGTGGGCCTGGGCGGCGGCAGTTCCATCGACACGGCCAAGGCCATAGCCGTGGTGGTGGCCATGGGCGGCGACCTGTGGGACTACGTGAGCGGCGGACACGGCAAAGCAAAGCCCGTGACCAAGGCCTTGCCTATCGTGGCCATACCCTCCACCGCTGGCACGGGCACGGAAATCGACCCTTGGGGTGTGATCACCGACGAGGAACTGTGCGAGAAAATAGGCTTCGGCTTCAGCCAGACCTTCCCCACCCTCTCTATCGTGGACCCCGAAATCATGGTGTCGGTTCCTGCCAAGCTCACCGCCTACCAAGGGTTTGACGCCTTCTTCCACGCTGCCGAAGGCTACATCAACAGCAAGAACGCTTCGCCCATCAGCGACCTCTACGCCCTTGAGGCCATTCGCCTGCTCGCCAAGTATCTGCCCATGGTGGTGGCCGACGGACACGACCTCCACGCCCGCGCCAAAGTGGCTTGGGGCAGCACGCTCGCTGGCATGGTGGAAAGCACCAGCGCCTGCATAGGCGAGCACGCCATGGAGCACGCCATGAGCGCATTCTATCCAAAACTCCCTCATGGAGCAGGGCTTATCGCCATCAGCATGGCATATTTCACCACCTTCAAAAACGACTGCATGAAGCGCTACATGAAGATGGCAGAAAAAATGACCCAGCAAAAAGCGGCACGCCCAAGCGACTTCCTCGACGCCCTTGCCACCATGCAGCGGCTCTGCGGCGTGGACTGCATCAAGCTGAGCGACTACGGCATCACGCAAGCCGACTTCGACAAGTTTGTGGACAATGCCATCGACACCGGAGCCGGTATGCTCGACGGCGACCCACGCTTCCTCACCAAAGAGGAAATCTACAAGATTTATCAAGACTCATATAAATAACACAGCGCGCGCACCTGCGCCAGAGAGATGAGTAATAGCAGAGCGGAGAATCGGCAACAGAAATCCCCCGCTCTGCTTTTTCTTTGCCATGCATATTCATGGCTTCATCAGTGCGCCCGGCTGCATAAAAATGCGTGATTTGGAACATTTTTTCAGCAAAGAGCATCATTCATTGTGCTTTTTTTGCTAATTTTGCGAAAAGCTTAACATATACTACCAGGTGCATTTATGAACAAAACCACATCACCACAAGCAGGAGGCATAGCGGTCATCAACATGGCCGACGTGCCCGAGCTCTACAATGGAATCAAATATTTCGACGGCAACATCGCCTTTGCCGACAGCATCAGCTCTATCCCCAACCTGACCGAAGTGTTTAAAGTCACATTTGTGGCCATTGTGTTTTGCCTTGAGGGCGACCTGAAAATTAGGCTCAACAATGCCGAATACGCCATCAAGGAGCGCGAGGCCCTGTTTATCAGCGCCAACACCATCATCAGTGATATCAACCACTCCGACAATTTCGACTGCAAAATAGTGGTAGTGGGAGGCGCCATGTCGATGGGCTTCATCAACAAGAGCATCATCGATGCCGTGATGCGCATCAGCGCCAACCCGGTGGTGCAGTTCACCCAAGACGAGAGCGAACTGATGCTCAGATACTACGAGCTTGCCATGTTCAAAATTGAGCACCCACAAATCAACTACAGCCGCGAGTCGCTGATGGGCGTGCTGAAAAGTTTTGCGCTCGACCTGCTCTCAAGCGTGAGTAAGCACTTCACCGAGAGCGAGGGAGGTATGCTCCGCCAGGGCGACAAGCTATTCCACAAGTTCCTGCTCCTGCTTGCCGACAACGAGACCAACGAGCGCAGCGTGCAATACTTCGCCGACCGGCTTTTCGTGTCGCCTAAATATCTCACCAGCATCTGCAACGAGAAGTGCGGCAGCACAGCGAGCGACCTCATAGCCGGCAGCATCGTGAGCCGTATTCAGCAGTTGCTCCAATACAGCGACAAGAGCATCAAAGAGATTGCCACCGAAATGAACTTCGACAACCTGTCGTTTTTCGGCAAATACGTGAAAAAGCATCTCGGCGACTCGCCCAACAATTTCCGCAAGAAAAACGCCTACGGCAAATAGCCACCCCATCTGGAGGGCTTGGCTTTGAAGGCAGGCTTAACAGCAAAAAGTCCTGGCCACGGTAGTTATCCGTGACCAGGACTGATTTTATACATCTACTTAACTAATTCTTCCCAGAGTTAGAATGCGAACTGCACGCGGGCTTGCACCTGGTGGAAGTTCTTGTCGTAGGGGCGAGCGTCCTTCTTCAGGTTGCTGTAAGTGTAGTCGAGCATCACTTGGGCATACTTGTTGAACGCGAAGTTCAAGCCCACAGTGGCAGAAATCACGCGGCCACCGCCCACCGACGACGACTCGTAAGGCCAGTCTTCCATATAGCCGCTTGGATAGTATTGCTCACGGCCCACAGAATAGTATTCGCCAGCCACAATGTCGTTCAGGTCGGTGTAGTTCACTCGGCCCACGATTTCGAGCGACTTACCGTTCAAGCCACCGAGCACAGCGTTGTGCATGTCGTACTTGTAGTCGCCGCCAAAAATCTTATAGCCAGCCTCAACGTATGCGCCATTGAAATGGTTGGTGCGAAGTGGGTTTGCAGCCATCCATGCATCGAAAGTGCCCCATGCGTCGATATTGTCCTGTGCAGCGATAAACAGCTTATAGGAATCACGCTTCTTGGTCACGATTTTGTGCTTATACTCACCGCGCACGAAGTAGTTGCGGCCGAAAAGCAGCGCCTCAGCGCCAAGGTCAATCACATTGTTGGCCCATGGAAGGTTGGCGCTCACAAATTGCTCGTCCTGGTCAACGTAAGTTTCCATAGTCTGAGCCAGGTAAAGCGACTTCTTCAGCACCGTAGCACCCTTTGAGGTGTATTCTTCACCACCACCGAGGTGAGCGAAACGCGCAGAGGCGCCAATGTGTCCGCCACCGTTTTTGCACACATCGCGGTAGAGCCAGCGGCCAGAGGCAGTGACGCCGTTAAAGCCTGCACTGATTTTATTGTACTGATTTTCAGTGAACACACCTTGATAAAGGAACACGTTAGGCGCATCATATTTGTAAGTCACGCCTAAAGCTCTACCTTCGCCAATAGCGTCGGTGCTACCTGGGCGAGAGATGAAGTGATAGCTGCCCAAAGAAGTTTGGCGCGCCATGGTGCCGGCAGGGTCGTTGTAGTAGCCCACCTTCACGGCGTGGGTAGCATCTTTCGAGTCTTTTTTAGCATACTCCAAGAAGATGTTTTTTTGCGAGAACTTGCCGTTGCCAAAGCCGAAATCGGCATAGAAATACCAGTTTTCACCATACTTCATAGAGGTGCGGATACGTGCATCGGTGATGGCAGCACCGCTCTGCAGTGGGGTGAACTCCGTGTTATACAGAGCCGCGTCGGCCATAAAGCGTGCGCCTACTGTGAAATTCACTTTTTTCTCTTCGTTGGAAATGTTCAATGTTGGGTCAACGTCGAAGTCCTGAGCGAAAACCGACATTGATATCGCGGCTACACCTGCCGCTAAAATATATTTTTTCATATTATTTAGTGTCGTTGAGTTTTTAAGTAAAGGAAAATAATTATTTACGTGGATAGCCTAAAGTGGTGAGCAGTGCGTTAGGATCGGGCACTGTGGAAGGAGCCTGGCTGTTGTCGAAGGTCTTGCCTGGGTGGAATGGGTTAGGAAGAGCCTTGTTGCAGCGCATGCCGTGGTCAATCATATAGGTAAGGTTCATTTCTGTGCGGTTGGTGAAGCAGCCATCCATATAAATGTCCCAAGTGCCACCTTCGCTGTAGTCGGTTTTAGGGATAGTGATTCGCATCAAGTCGTCGAATTCGGTGGGGTTAGTGTCCCAGATGTTCACCCAAAGACCCATGTGCTTGGTGATCTGTGCCTGTGAGTCGAAAGAGTATGGGTGGTTGAGCATACCAGCCTTGCGCACCATGTAGGCCTGCCATGGGCAGTTCATTTCAGGATAGTTGTTGGGTGCGCCTGAAATAGCGGGGCCAATGATGTGGCAGCCCTTGTCTTGCATATACTTGATGAAGTCGGCCACGCCGGTTGGGGTGTCGTATTTAATATCGGTAGCATAGGCTGGGTCACCGGTCCAGAGGAGGTAGCACATAGGCACACGACCCTTAAACACCTTGTAAACGCGCTCCACAGAGTCGAACGAGAATGTTTGGAGAATCACCTTGCCGTTGGTGCGGCCCACATTCACCTTGCCGTTGGCATAGAATGGCTGACCAGAGCAGTCCTTTGTGCAGATGTTCCAGCCCCACTTGTCGAGTTCGTTATACACGCGGGCTTCCATATTCTTTGGCTGAGCCCAGCTTTCCTTAAATTCGATGTAGATGCCAGGGCGGTTGCCGTTGTCTTGAGGATCAGCCTCATAGGCATCGCTGAAGTCGTATTCAATGAAATCGTGGTAGCGGCTCTGGTGAGTGTATTCCTGGCCTTCCACCTTTTGAGGCACGCTCATAGCATAGATTTCCTTCAGGCTCTTGCCCTTGTATTCATCTTTCACGTGGTAAGGAAGAATACGGCGGCCTTCTGCGTCGCGTTTCAGCCTCTTGCCTTCAGCATAAGCGATCTGGTCGGCCAATGCCGAGATGTAAAGACCCTTGCTGTAAACGATGCCCTTGCCTGCCTTGAGCGATTCCAAGGTTTTCTCATAAGAGTCGTAAACGCCGTCGCCACGCTGTCCGTAGGCGCTGCGAGCCTCCTCCTGGCTGTCCTCATTAAACCAGCTTCCGGCATCGAGCATCAGCAGCTCGGCATAGTAGTAGTTGCGTGGATAGTAGCTGTAATAGTCGGTGAGTTCGGCCTGATAGCAAGCTTCGATGTCGGCTTCCGAGAAGTTACAGGGAGTGCCGTCCGACCATGTGAGGGTGCGGTAGAAAGCCTTGCGGATTTCAGGAATTTGGTCGCTGAACACCGACTGAATGTTGGTGGTGCGCTTCAAATTGTCGTCGTGCAGCGAAAGCACCACACCGTCTTTTGTGCATTGAAGGTCCGACTCCAGATAGTCGGCGCCCATATTGCGGGCCCAGCGCCAGCTGGCCTCAGTTTCTTCCGGAGTCCAGTAAGTGGAGCCGCGGTGTGCAATAACGGCATACAAAGGCACATAGTCGCGCACTTTGGCAAGCTGCTCGTTCATCACTTGCACATCAATTTTTTTCGCATTAGTGTTAGCGTCGGTAAACTGCTGTTCCTCTGAACAGGATGCGAGAGCCGCCAAGGCTATGAGGCTTAATGCTCCCGGCTTTAGAAGATGTTTAATCATAAAAAATTTTAGTTTCGGTTATAAAAAATTATAAAAAGTAATTAATTAATAGTAGTTAGTAGTAGCTTCAGAAGGATAGCCGCACGCAGCAACCGTGCTGGCGTATTTTCTGATTTTTAATAGTTTAGTTATTATGCTCTGCGATATAACGGTGGCAAATATACAACCATTTTTTTCATTTCTACAACACTTCGCTTACCAAATGAAAGATTTTTCTGTAAAAAAGTATCTCAAACGAAAAATCGCCGTTGCCTTTTTGACCTTGACGGCTCTGGGCGCGCCGCTCTAACTTTGCGGCAAAAAAACATCATTTTACATTCCATGAAATATTTCACACTATCCGAACTGCTGCGCTCCGGCACGGCATCGCTGCGCGGCATCGACAACACGCCGCACTCCAATCAAATCGTGAGCAACCTCAAACTGCTCGTGGAGCACATTCTCGACCCGCTGCGCGAGGCGTGGGGGAAACCCATACATGTGAACAGCGGCTACCGCTGCCCACAGCTCAACAAGGAGGTGGGAGGCTCGCCCACCAGTCAGCACATGAAAGGCGAGGCGGCCGACATCACCGTGGGCAACCGTGCCGACAACCGCCGCCTCTACCATCTGCTGGCAAGTATGCACCTGCCTGTGGACCAAGCTATCAATGAGCGCGACTTCGCCTGGATTCACGTGTCGTATGGCCCACGCCACCGCCGCCAGTATTTCGCCATTCGCTAACCTCTCATTTTTCATCTATCACCATGACCAACAACACTGCCATTCTGAAAGCGGCCTACACCGCATGGAGCGCGGCATCGGCGCTCCGCAAAAGGCGACTGCGCAACAAGCGCTTCACCTACGGCGACCAGTGGTCGGACCCCGCCACCGACGCCGACGGCAATATCACCACCGAGGAGGCCGTAATTCACAAAAAATACGGCACCGCGCCCATCACCAACAATATGCTCCGCCAAATGGTGAAGACCATCGTGGGGCGGTTCAGAGCCGAGCACCTCCTTGGCAGAAACGGCAAGGGCGCATCGGCCACGGCTGCCGACAGTCTGCGCGACAGCAACGCCCTCGACGAGCTCGACAGCCGCGCGCTGGAGGAGTTCCTCATATCGGGGTGCTGCATTCAGCGCGTGGAGGAAATAGCAAATTTAGGAAAGAAGGAGACGGTGGTGAGCAACGTGAACCTCTCGCATTTCTTCATCAACCACACCACCGACCCGCTATGCCGCGACTGTGAAATCATCGGCCAAATCCACGACCTGAGCGTGGCGGAGCTGATAGGGCGCGTGGCGGCTGGCAACAAGAAGAAGGCCGCTTGGGTACGCCGGCTCTACAGCGACTCGCCCGACGAGCGCGCGCTGCAATTCTGCACCGCCATTGGCGCCGACTCGCAAAGCGGCACCGACTTCTGGTTTACGCACACCAACAAGTGCCGCGCCATTGAGGTGTGGACGCTTGAAAGCCAGGAGGTGCTGCTCTGCCACGACAAAGCCACCGCCAAGGTGTTCACCGTGCCTGTGGCGCAGGAGAAGAAGGTGAAGGCCGACCCGCTCATCTCCTATCAGTGGGACATTGCCACCGTGTGGCGGTGCCGATGGTTCAGCCCCATGGGCGATGTGCTCGCCACCTTCGACTCGCCCGCCAAGCACCGATCGCACCCGTTTGCGGTGAAATTCTATCCGCTCACCGATGGTGAGGTGCACGGCTTCATTGAAGATGTGATCGACCAGCAGAAATACATCAACCGCCTCACCACCATTGTGGACCGCATTCTGAGCAACAGCGCAAAAGGTGTGCTGCTCTATCCCGAAACAGCCAAACCCAACTCGCTCACGTGGAACACGATTCTGCACATCTGGAACGAGACCGGCGGTGTGCTTCCCTACAACCCCGACGAGAGCCTCGCCAAGCCGGAGCAAGTGAGCCACGACAACACCAACATTGGCATCTTTGAGATGATCAACCTGCAAATGAAGATGATGGAAAACGTGTCGGGCATCACTGGCACGCTGCAGGGGCAGAATGTGAACACGGCGGGAAGCGCGTCGCTCTACCAGGCACAGGCCTCCAACGCCAGCATCGCGCTCTGCGACATATTCGACACCTTCAACAATTTCCGCCATCTGCGCACCCAAAAAGCCCTCAACCTATAACCTTGCAAACCAGCCACTTCGCCACACCCATTCCAGAAAAGTGTCACAAATGACATTTTTTTGGAATGGTATGATTATACAAAGGGATAAATACATCAACGAGCTGATAGGGTGGAAGCACACCGACCTTATCAAAATTGTGACAGGAATCAGACGGTGCGGCAAGTCGTTTCTGCTTTTCAACCTCTTTCATCAGCACTTGATAGAAAATGGAGTAAGCAACGACCATATTATAGAAATAGCATTAGACGACCTCAGCAATGAAGAGCTTCGCGATCCTTTAAAAATGCTGGCTTATGTGAAAGAACGCATCACTGACGAGAAGCAATACTATCTGATTATTGATGAGGTGCAAATGCTCAACCGCTTCGTCGAAGTGCTTAATAGCCTCATGCACATATCAAATGTGGATGTGTACGTCACTGGCAGCAATTCCCGATTTCTCTCAAAGGATGTTGCCACAGAATTCCGTGGCAGAGGCATTGAAATACACATCTATCCGTTGTCGTTTTCTGAGCTTTACAACGCAAAGGGTGGTGACAAGGATTCCTTATGGAAGCAATATTGCACCTATGGTGGCCTGCCCTACATAGCCTCATTAAACGACAATGCCAAAAGAGCCGAATACCTTATCGCGCTCAATCAGACCTTATATTTAAGAGACATTGTGGAGCGAAACAAAGTCAATAATGTAGAAGACTTTTCCGACCTGATGAAGGTTATGGCCTCAAGCATAGGTTCGCCCTGTAATCCCAATAAGATTGCCAATACATTCAAGACCAACAAGAAATCATCGCTCGACAACAAAACAATATCCAACTATCTGTCGTATATGGAAGACGCCTTCATCATAGAAAAATCTATTCGATACGACATCAAAGGGCGGAAATATATTGGCACGTTATCAAAATATTATTTCCAGGACATTGGGCTACGCAACGCTCTGTTAAACTTTAGGCAAGTGGAGGAGACACACATCATGGAGAATGTGATCTACAATGAGCTGCGCAGCCGGGGCTACAGTGTAGATGTGGGCATTGTAGAAGCCCGCACAGCTAATGAGCGGAAACAGCTTGAAATAGACTTCGTGGCAAACAAAGGCGACAAACGCTTTTATATTCAATCTGCTTTTGCCCTGCCAAACGACGAGAAGCGAGAGCAGGAACTGGCATCGTTCCGTAAAATCAACGACTCGTTCAAGAAGGTGCTGATTGTGCGCAACGACATTGCCTCATATAACGATGAAAACGGCATTCTGCACATGGGGCTGATGGATTTTCTGCTCAACCCTACTCTCGAAGAATAATTGATGTGATAGCAAAATCCGTGTGGTGCAATTTTTTACCACACGGATTTTTTTATTTTCCCATCAGCGAAATGATGATTGGAGTGATGCCCCCTTGGGCTGTTATTTGCGGAAGCGGAGGGTGGCCTTGGCGGGGGTCACGGTCAGCTCCACGGGGCAGCCTTCTATCATCGGGGTGTTCCACTCCTCATCGTGGCTGGCTGGAAAGTCGTAGCAGATGGGTATCTTGTACTGGTCGAGAAACTCGTGCAGCATCTGGTCCATGCTGTCGTAGCCCGAAAGGCCCGGCACTTCGGTGAACCGCCCCACAATGATGCCCTTCACGTGGTCGAGGGTGCCTTTGAGCTTCATCTGAAAGAGCATGCTCGCCACACGGTTCACATTCTCGCTCACGTCCTCAAAAAACAGCACCACGTCTTTATCCTTCACAAAGTCGCGGTCGAGGAAATCGAAATCCTTCGAACCGCTCACGCCGGTAAACACACTCAAATTGCCGCCAATGAGCACGCCTTTCGCCTTGCCCACATGGTTGTAGGCATGGGCTGGAACCTCCACATCGGGCATTGCCTCGCCAAAAAGCAGCTTGCGCAACCTCACGCTGAACACATCGGTGCCGCCGGTCTTGGCCAGACGGCCACACATACTGCCGTGCACGCTCATGTGGCCGGCGCGCACCATGGCGCAGTGCAGCGCGGTGATGTCGCTGTAGCCCACCAGCCACTTGTTGTATTTCTTCAGCGTGTCGAGCGGCACATTATATAATATCTGTGCTGAGCCATAGCCTCCACGCGAGCAGATAATGGCCTTGATGCTCCTGTCGCGCAGCGCCCACAGCAGGTCGGCCTCGCGCTGAGCGGCAGTGCCAGCCCAGCCATGATAGCGCGTGGTCACATACTTGCCCCTCACAGGCACCAGCCCCCAGCCTTTAAGCACCTCCATCGCCTTGATCACCGACGAGTCGCTGGGTGTGCTGCCCGGCGAGAGAATCGCCACCTTGTCGCCGGCGCGCAGCGAAGCGGGCATTTCTATACCATATTTACCTTTGGCTTGAGCCAAAACCGATGTTGCCAGCAGGAGCAACAGCAAAATCTTCTTCATCACAATTGAGTTATTAATGTTTCGATGCAAATTTACAAAACTATCGTCAATTCCCCAACCCCCTCGCACACTCCGCCAAGCAATAATGCGCACTTGCAAACGAGCATAACCGTTGCCACATCGGCTACTGTGCCTTTTTCTCTACATTTCCGCTATTCAGCTATTGCCATCATCACGTAATTTTACTTGTTTATTTAAAAGTAAACAATCACCTACAGACACATTACACAATATTAATATTTAAAACCAGTATGAAATATTTATTCATCTTATTATCACTATTGCTTGCCAGCGGCGTGTGCCACGCCCAAAGCCTTCGTGGCGACGTAAACGACGACGGCGTGGTAGATGCCTCCGACCTGTCGGAAGTAATCAACATTATTCTGAACACGCACTACACCGAAGAAGAAATCTACGCCAAATACAACACCCCTGCCATCAGCTGGATCGACGATGATTTCGCCGCATTCGACAAGAGCGGCAATCTCACGCCCGTGTATCAGAAACTGCACAAATTCTGCATCGACAAGGGCATCTACGGCGACTTGGCGCTGCGCCCCTTCGCCTCGCCTTCCGATGTGTGGATTCCGGCGGGCAGGGTGAGCATCTGCCAGCAGTGGCAAAGCGAGGGATTCGCCTTCCTCTATCACCCCAACCACTCTGAAGGCTGGTACGACCGCGACGCGCAGCACCCACACGATGCAAGCAAGATTGAAGCGTCGGCGCTCGACTGCATAAAAGCATTCAAGCTCTACGCACTAAAAGCGCCATCGATACTCGTGTGGCCAGGCAACTCGGCTGAGTTTCCCGACAACTATCCCGTGGTGCGCAAACTCTTCGAGTGCGCCGTGGCTGCTACCTATAACCTCATCAACCACAATTCCGACAACGACCGCCATAGCCTCAAACGCCTCTCTTTTGAGTCGCTCTCGCGTGGCTACCTCACCAAGACGCAGATGAAAAAGCGCATCAAGGACGCCGTGGAAGCTGGCGACTGGGTGATTTTAGGATCGCACTTCAACAGCATCATCGACAGCGACACGCCCGATGAAACCTCCTACAACATGGCCAACGTGCTGGAGATTCTGGAATACGCCAACTCACTTTGCCCCATTCGCCACACCGCCGACGTGTGGGAACAGCGCAAGCCCATGTGGTCGCTACTGGGCAAGTGACACCGTGCCTCCCCATTTTTTTCGGAGGCAGTTTTGTGCAATTCACACCACACGGTGGCTGTGTAATGTGCTGCGAGCGGGGCGTGTATTTCAACAACATCGCCAGCAGCGTGGCCGACGTGCTGAAAAAGCTCTCATTCAAGCCTCGCTGCATCAAAGTGTCATACACTGGGCACTACTTCATCTCCGACAACAGCAACAACGGCCTGTGCTACTACTGGATGTAGCCGTGCTCTCGAGCCAAGGCTCACATTCTCACCGCTAAAAGACAATTAACACTCATTCACATTTATAGGCCAAACAACGCCATTCAAGCCCGCTTTCAGCAAACTGGCCCACTTTTCACGCCCTTATTCAAACAGCGGCCCACAGAACAGCACGGATTGCGAGCAAAAAGTTGGATAAACGAACCGAAAAGCCTGCCAAAAGTTGCGCTTTGAAAAAAAAGCGTTCTCTTTTGAAAGTTTTTTTGTATTAAATTTTGTTATTAGGGCTAAAGTATATACCTTTATGCCACGTTTTACGGGTGTTACTCCATAAAGCATAATAAATGCATAGCAAGAAGCTAAACATGCAGAAGCAAACAGAACAAGTATATCACTAAATTATTAACCAAAAAAAATAAGAAAATGAAAAAAACCTTTGCCACTTTAAGTGCGCTCCTGCTTCCACTTGCCTCATTCGCAAGCGAAGCCGACTTAAAGATGCCAGAGCAGTTCAGCGAGAAGGCAAGCATTCTCTACTGGGGTTTTCTGGTGATCGTGTTAGGTATGCTATTCGGTTTCTGGCAATTTATGAAAGTGCGCAAGCTCAAAGCCCACAGCTCGATGCTTGAGATTGGTAACGTAATCTTCAAGACTTGCTCTACCTACCTCAAACAGCAGGGCCGGTTCCTTGCCATTCTTTTTGCCTTTATCGGACTGGCAGTGCTCCTCTATTTTAAGGTACTCTCCCACATGGAATGGGGCTCAGTGCTTCTGATTCTCGCCTGGACGGTGATAGGCGTGCTCGGCTCTTACGCCGTGGCATGGTATGGTGTGCGCATGAACACCTACGCCAATGCCCGCATGGCTTTCGCCTCGCTCCGCCGCCAGCCACTCCAGTTGCTCAACATTCCGCTCACAGCCGGTATGAGCATTGGCATTCTACTCATCTGTGTGGAATTGGTGCTGATGCTTGTGATTCTGCTGTTTATGCCTGGCGACCTCGCCGGCAGCTGCTTCATTGGCTTCGCCATTGGTGAATCGCTCGGAGCAAGCGCGCTGCGCATTGCAGGCGGTATCTTCACCAAGATTGCCGACATCGGCAGCGACTTGATGAAGGTGGTGTTTAAGATTGGTGAAGACGACCCACGCAACCCCGGTGTGATTGCCGACTGCACTGGCGACAACGCCGGCGACAGCATTGGCCCTACCGCCGATGGATTTGAAACCTACGGTGTGACCGGTGTGGCGCTCGTGTCGTTCATTCTGCTGGCCGTGGCCCCAGAATTCCAGATCGACCTACTTGTGTGGATTTTCGTGATGCGTATTTTAGGTGTGGTCACTTCGGTCATCTCCTACTTTATCAATAATTTGGTATCGAAGGCGCGTTACAGCAATGCCGATGACATCGACTTCGAGAAGCCTCTCACCTCTTTAGTGTGGATCACTTCCATTCTCTCTATCATCGCCACCTTCGGCGCAAGCTACTGGCTGCTCCAGGGTCTGGGCGAAGGCTACTGGGTGGGCTTGGCTTCCATCATCAGCTGCGGCACCCTCGGCGCTGCGCTGATTCCTGAGTTCACCAAGCTCTACACTTCACCCACATCAGCCCACGTGAACGAGGTGGTGAACACCTCTCGCCAGGGTGGTGCCTCGCTCAACATTCTGTCGGGCCTGGTGAGTGGCAACTTCGGTAGCTTCTGGACGGGCTTCGTGTTCTTCCTGCTGATGCTCATCGCCTACTTTGCTTCCAACGCCTTCGGCATGGACGCCATCATGGGCGAATACGCCTCCATCTTCGCATTCGGTCTCGTGGCATTCGGTATGCTCGGCATGGGCCCTGTCACCATCGCTGTGGACAGCTACGGCCCTGTCACCGACAATGCACAGTCGGTTTACGAGCTCTCGCTCATCGAAGACGACAAGGAGAAGGCCAAGAAAGATATTGAAAACGAGTTTGGATTCACCCCCGACTTTGAAAAGGCTAAATACTATCTGGAGGCCAACGACGGTGCCGGAAACACCTTCAAGGCCACTGCCAAACCTGTGCTTATCGGCACTGCCGTGGCAGGTGCCACCACCATGATATTCTCGCTGATTCTGATGATTCAGAAGACGCTGAACATCAACCCCACCGACACCCTCAACCTCCTGAACCCCTATTCTATGCTCGGATTCATTCTCGGCGGCTGCGTGATTTTCTGGTTCACCGGCTCATCAATGCAGGCTGTGACCACTGGTGCACACCGTGCCGTGGAATTCATCAAGGGCAATATCAAGCTCGACAGCAACGCACCCAAGAAGGCCGACATAGCCAAGAGCCAGGAAGTGGTGAACATCTGCACCAAGTATGCCCAGAAAGGTATGCTCAACATCTTCATCAGCATCTTCTGTTTTGCCTTAGGCTTCGCCTGCCTCTCATCGCCGGCAAGCATTGGCGGCAATGCGGCAGTTTGCCTCTTTGTGAGCTACCTCATCTCTATAGCCGTGTTTGGCTTGTTCCAGGCTGTGTTTATGGCTGATGCCGGCGGCGCATGGGACAATGCCAAGAAGATTGTGGAGGTTGACCTCCAGGCCAAAGGCACCGACCTGCACGACGCCACCGTGGTGGGCGACACCGTGGGCGACCCCTACAAGGACACCAGCTCCGTGGCGCTCAACCCTATCATCAAGTTCACCACCCTGTTTGGTGTGCTGGCCATGGAAATCGCCATCAGCGAGAGTTTCCGTGCCATCGCGCCCTACTTTGGTGTGGCATTTGTGATTGTCGCGCTCTACTTCGTGTATCGCTCATTCTATAAGATGAAATCGGAATAATGGAATAATTCTTTTCATACCTATAATTGTTAGAGAAGCGCCCTCAGCAGATTTCTAAAATCTCCGAGGGCGCTTCAATTTATCATCAATAGAGCGGCTCACAGCAGCTTACTTGCGAATGATCACGCCTGTGAAGGTGCGGCCTGAGCCTATGCCAAGCCGCCTGGCTGAAAAATAGTGCTCGGGGTGGCAGCGGCTGCACGCTCCGTTCCACACAATGTTCTCATCTTTCAGCCCCGCTTCCAGCAGCACAAGGCGGTTGGCCTCCTGCAAATTGATATGCGCTTTGCCTGTGGCGGGGTTGCGCCGTGAAATGGCCGCCGCACTGAATCCTTGCGCCACAAACTGGTCGAGCACCTCGTCGCCCACCTCAAAGCAATCCTGGCAGATGCTGGCGCCCATCACCGCCTGCAGGCGTGCGGGGTCAGCGCCAAGGCGGGTCATCGCCCGAACGGTGCAGGCGGCAATCCTGCCCACGGTGCCACGCCACCCGGCATGCGCCACACCCACCACACCGGCCACAGGGTCGGCGAGCGAAATGTTCACGCAGTCGGCGGTGTTCACTCCTATGCACACGCCACGGAGCCGAGTGACCAGCGCATCCACTTGCTGCAAGTGGGTGGCACGCTGCTGTGGAGGCAGGGCCATCAGTGCCTCGTCCACCACCGCCACATGGCAAGTGTGGGTTTGGCGAGGCATCACCAGGCGGTCGGCCGTGATGCCCAAAGCCGCGCACAGTGCTTTACGCCCGGCCTCCACATGCGCGGGGGCATCGCCGGTGTAATCACACAGGTTCAACTCGCTGTAAGGGTCGGTGTCGGTCACGCAGCCTCGCAAGGTGTTGAAAGCCATCACATTTTCAGCGTCACCAGGCCACTGAAGCACGTTAAAAAGCGGAAGTTCATTTTTCTGTATCATACTCCAAATTTACAAAAAAAATGTGTAATTTTGTAGGCTAAACACTTTAGAATTAGAAATGTGGTGGCGGCTTGCTGCAAAGCCGCTGATTTCCACAACGATACTACTGTAATGAATCCAGTTCAAGGAAATAAGAAAGACGAAGAAAAGAAAATCATCAGCGAGGCCGCTGGCGAGGAATACAAATACGGCTTCGTGACCGACGTGGAAACCTCCGTTATACCCAAGGGACTCAACGAGGAGGTGGTGCGAAACATCTCAAAGCTGAAAGGCGAGCCGGAATGGCTGCTCAACTTCCGCTTGAAGGCGTTTCGCCACTGGCTCACCCTGCCACAGCCCAAGTGGGGACATGTGCACATTCCCGACATCGACTTTCAGGACATCAGCTACTACGCTGCTCCGCGCCGGCGGAATGAGCAAAAGGAAATCGATCCCGAGGTGAAAAAAACTTTCGACAAGCTCGGTATTCCCCTTGAAGAGCAAATGCGCCTTTCGGGCATGGCGGTAGATGCCATCATGGACAGCGTGAGCGTGCACACCACCTACCGCGAAAAGCTCGCTGAGCTGGGCGTGATTTTCTGCTCTATCAGCGAGGCGGTGAAAGACTACCCCGACCTGGTGAAGAAATATATGGGCACAGTGGTGCCTTACACCGACAATTTTTATGCCGCGCTCAACTCGGCAGTGTTCAGCGACGGCTCTTTCGTTTACATTCCCAAGGGAGTGCGCTGCCCCATGGAATTGTCGTCGTATTTCCGCATCAACGCTGCCCAGACCGGACAGTTTGAACGCACACTGATTGTGGCCGACGACGACAGCTACGTCTCCTACCTTGAGGGCTGCACCGCCCCGCAGCGCGACGAGAACCAGCTCCACGCCGCCATCGTGGAAATCGTGGTGGAAGAGCGTGCCGAAGTGAAATACAGCACCGTTCAGAACTGGTATCCAGGCGACAAGGACGGACGAGGCGGCATCTACAACCTGGTGACCAAGCGCGGCCTGTGCCGTGGCGACCACAGCAAACTTTCGTGGACGCAAGTGGAGACGGGCTCCGCCATCACCTGGAAATATCCAAGCTGCATTCTTGCCGGCGACGGCTCGGTGGGCGAGTTCTACTCGGTGGCGCTCACGCGTAACCGCCAGGAAGCCGACACGGGCACAAAGATGATTCACTTAGGCAAGAACACCCGCAGCACCATCGTGTCGAAAGGCATCTCGGCCGGATTTAGCCAGAACAGCTACCGCGGCATGGTGAAGATTGCACCAAAAGCCACCGGGTGCCGCAACTACACCCAGTGCGACAGTCTGCTGCTCACACCCACAAGCGGGGCGCACACGTTCCCGGTGATTGAGGTGGGTAACGACTCGTCGGTAGTGGAGCACGAAGCCACCACCAGCAAGATCAACGAGGAGCAAATTTTCTACTGCAACCAGCGAGGCATCAGCACCGAAGATGCCGTAGGGCTTATCGTGAACGGCTACGCCAAGGAGGTGATGGCCAAGTTGCCTATGGAGTTTGCGGTGGAGGCACAGAAGCTGCTCAGCATCTCGCTCGAAGGCAGCGTAGGATAGATGATTAAAGGTTAGTGGTTAGTGGTTAGAGATTGGCCCATTATGCCCATTAAGCCCCGCGCAAAAAGCTAACCCCAAATAGAATTAATTAAAAAATATCACACATAACAAAATGTGCAATATGCTTAAAATAAAAGATTTACGCGCCTCTATCGAGGGCAAGGAAATTTTAAAAGGCATCAACCTCACGGTGAAGCCGGGTGAAGTTCACGCCATCATGGGGCCAAACGGCTCTGGAAAAAGCACGCTCAGTGCCGTGCTCACCGGCAACCCTGCCTACACCGTGACAGGTGGCGAGGTGGAATTTAACGGCAAGGACCTCCTGGCGCTCTCCCCCGAAGACCGCGCCCACGAAGGGCTGTTTCTCAGCTTCCAGTATCCTGTGGAAATTCCTGGGGTGTCGATGGTGAATTTCATGCGCGCCGCCATCAATGAAAAGCGTAAATATTACGGCCAGGAGCCACTGAACGCCAGCGACTTCCTGAAGCTCATGCGTGAAAAGCGCGCCGTGGTGCAACTCGACGGCAAACTGGCTTCACGCGCCGTGAACGAGGGCTTTTCGGGCGGTGAGAAGAAGCGCAACGAAATTTTCCAGATGGCAATGCTCGAACCTAAGTTGAGCATTCTCGACGAAACCGACAGCGGACTCGACATCGACGCGCTGCGCATCGTGGCTGAAGGCGTGAACACGCTCAAAACCGCCAACAATGCCACCATCGTCATCACTCACTATCAGCGTCTGCTCGACTACATCAAGCCCGACTTTGTGCATGTGCTCTACAAGGGGCGCATCGTGATGAGCGCCGGCCCCGAACTGGTGATGGAGCTGGAAGAGAAGGGCTACGACTGGATTAAGGAACAAGTGGACAAAAAAGGAGAGTAACGCATTATGGCAAATTCACTCACTCAATACATCACCCTCTACAAGCAGCACACTGAGGCCATTCACAGCCATGCGCCAGAGGCGATGAACGCTCTGCGCGCCGGTGCACTCGCCGCCCTGGAGGGGGCTTCGCTCCCCAGAAAGGGGCAAGACGACTATGAGGCCACCGATTTGGAGGAGGTGTTCGCGCCCGACTATGGGGTGAACATCAACCGCGTGGCGTTTGCGCCCGATGTGGCGGCCTCGTTTCGCTGCGATGTGCCTAACATGAGCACATGCCTCTACTTCTTCTTCAACGATATTTTCGCCGAAAGCCGCACCGCTGCGCGCAACACCCAAAACGGCTTGGTGATTGAGAGCTTTGCGCAGGCACAGGCCAATCACCCCGATGTGCTGAAGCAGTATCTCGGCTCACTCGCCAACATCAGAAAGCCTGAAGTGGCCCTCAACACGCTGCTGGCACAAGACGGCATGCTCATCTATGTGCCCAAAGGCGTGGTGGTGGAAAAGCCTATTCAGCTGGTCAACATTTTCAATGCCGCCGCGCCGGTAATGGCCTTGCGCCGCCTGTTGGTGGTGCTGGAGGAAGATGCGCAGGCCAAACTATTAGTGTGCGACCACACGCAGGACACTACCCACGCCTACCTCTCCAGCCAAGTGGTGGAAATTGTGGCAAAGAAAGGCGCCACTTTCGACTACTACGACATGGAGGAAAGCAACAGTAGCACCCACCGCGTGGCGTCGGTGTTCGTAAGCCAGGAGGAAGGCTCCAATGTGCTGATCGACGGCATCACGCTGCTCAACGGATTCACGCGCAACGACTACGACGTGCAACTCAATGGCGAGCGCACCGAAACTCACCTGCTGGGCATGACTGTGGCATCGGCCAGCCAGCACGTGGACAACCACACGTTTATCAGCCACAATGCCCCCCGATGCGTGAGCAACGAAATGTTTAAATACGTGCTCAACGACCACGCCATCGGTGCTTTCTCCGGCAAGATTTTGGTGAAGGAGAAGTGTCCGCGCACGGTGGCTTATCAAGGCAACCGCAATATTGTGGCATCGGCCACCGCGAAGATGTACAGCAAGCCGCAACTCGAAATCTACACCGACGATGTGAACTGCTCACACGGCTCTGCCACTGGCCAGCTCAACGAGGAGGCACTCTTCTACATGCGCTCTCGCGGCATCAGCGAGGCAGAGGCTCGGCACTTGCTGATGCAGGCGTTTATGAGCGACGTGATCGACGCTGTGCGCCTGCCTGCGCTCAAAGACCGCTTGCACCACCTTGTGGAGAAGCGTTTCCGCGGGCAGCTTGCCACCTGCGGTGAATGTACGGCTGCGAACTGCAACAGCAAAATTGAAAACGCATAACACAATATCACTCTCTACATCACAAACTACTATAAATCATATATGTTCGACGAATCGAAAATCAATTCAATAAGAGAAGACTACCCTATTCTTCAGCGGCTGATCGACGGCCAGCCAATGGTGTACTTCGACAATGCCGCCACTTCACAGGCACCAAAATGTGTGGTGGAGGCCATCGACGACATGTATTACCATCACCGCGCCAATGTGCACCGTGGCGTGCACACGCTCTCTGGCGAGGCCACCGACATGGTGGAAGCCACTCGCGAGAAGGTGCGCGCCCTTATTGGCGCCGCCTCCACCGAGGAGATTGTGTTTACCAGAGGCACCACCGAGGCTATCAACCTGGTGGCGGCCACCTATGGCGACCGTCTTTGCAATGGTGATGAAATTATCCTTACCACCATGGAGCACCACAGCAACATCGTGCCCTGGCAACTCATCGGCAAGGAAAAGCGCATTCGCATAAGGGTGGTGCCCATCAGCGATGCCGGCGAGGTGAACATAGAGGAATACGCCGACCTTTTCACCGAGCAAACCCGCTTCGTGGCTTTGGCGCACGTGTCGAATGTGCTGGGCACGGTCAATCCGGTGAAAGAGATGATTGCCATTGCACACCAGCATGGAGTGCCGGTGCTGATCGACGGTGCTCAGGCCGCTCCACACATCGCCATTGATGTGCGCGACCTCGACTGCGATTTCTACGCTTTCTCGGCACACAAGATGTATGGACCCACGGGCGTGGGCGTGCTCTATGGCAAAAAGTCGCGCCTCAGCACCATGTCGCCCTATCAAGGTGGCGGCGAGATGATCAGCACGGTGAGTTTTGAGCGCACCACCTATGCCGAACTCCCATTCAAGTTTGAGGCTGGCACGCCCGACTATGTAGGCATCGCGGCATTTAGCGCGGCGCTCGACTACATTTCTGCCTTAGGCATCGAAAACATTGCCGCACATGAGCACGAACTGGTGGAAGAGGCCACACGTGGGCTGCGCGGCATTGAGGGTATGCGCATCTTCGGCACGGCGCCCAATAAAGCCGGTGTGATTTCTTTCCTGGTGAACGACATCAACAGCTACGACATGGGGCTACTGCTCGACAAGCTCGGCTTTGAAGTGCGCACAGGCCACCACTGCGCACAGCCGCTAATGAACCGCTATGGTGTGCAGGGCATGGTGCGCGCATCTTTTGCCGTGTACAACACGCTCGACGAGGTGCACCGCTTCGTGGAAGCCGTTCGCCGCGTGGCAGCCATGTTCTAATGCTGCCGTGCGCAGCCACAGCTCTGCTGTAAACACATACAAAATAATGGGTGGACGCGGTATATCGCGCCCACCCATCTTTATAACAATCAGCGTTTTACCTAAATTCACGTTGAATTCGGCTCGCACCATGGCGCCGCCTAATGCTCAAATTTTTCCCAGCACCTTTTTGAGGGAATAGTTGGAGAGGTGAATTTTCTCCGTGCCGTCAAACTTGCTGCTCTTATACACGAACTCCACATCATACCCCCTATTCACAGCCTCGAGCAGCATTGGATCGCTTGCAATGCTCTCTCTTGTAAACATATTGAAAGCACCCAAATGAGCGATATTTTTGCTCAGTTGCTCCTTGGTGATGCCCGAATCGGAGAGATCCGACACGATAAACAGTATGCGGCTGTGCTTCGACACCTCGGTCACCTTCACGCCTTGCTCACCTGCAATCGGAAGTTGCTTCTGTGTGATTTCAACCAGCATATCAAGCCGTTGGTCGCCACTGAGCGGATTCTTTTTGGCATCTTCCAGCTCTTCCACGCTAATGCCAACCTCCTTCTTGCCGCCGTGTCCGGAATCAATCACGAATTTCACGCCCACATTATTACTGACAAGTTCATGATATAGTTCCTTGTCGAGCTGAGTCACAAAGTCGCGCTGAAAGAGTTTCATATATTCGGGCACCGCCAAATTGTTGCACAAATTCTGAAACGCCTCACCATTGGTGCTACATTCAAACTTCACCACATCATCGTCAAGCGTCACTCGGTTTACCATGCCCACACCCATCTCCCATGGGCACTCTTTATCGGCTTCTTTCACCATTTTAGCCAACTTGGCTTTCCCAGAACCACAACTGCCCATAGCCAGCAAAATAGCCATGGCGAGCACGGTTAATGAGGTTTTCATAAGATTCTTCATAAAAATAAAAGGGTTAAAAAGTTAATATTGTCATCATTTATATCAAGTTATTAAATCTTCTTTTTCAAGCATATCATATTCCATTTAGGTACGCACGGCCCGAGCAGCCGAATCCAATATCTAAGGCTTTATCGGGGGTGAGTCAGAATATGCCACACTTCACTTCCATAGCAAAGGTAAGCCCAAATCAAGGAAAACGCAAAAATCTCATCACAAAAAACAAAAAAACTTACGCCACACCCCATAACCTGCACAGCACGAGTGCAGTGTTTCTGGAGTTTTGAGGGTTTGGCAATTTATCGCTATCTTTGCATAAGAAAATACAAATATCTCTAATTACACATTATACCATTATGATGAAGAATTTTTTAATATTTGTCCTTGTGGCGATGTGCGCTTTCGGCGTGCAGGCTAAAGGACTGAAAGGAAAAACTATTTACCTCAACCCCGGCCACGGCGGCTACACCACTGGCGACCGCCCCACCGCCACCATCAACCACCCGTATATGGACACGCTGAGCTTCTACGAAACGCGCTCCAACCTGTGGAAGGCGCAGGAGGCTGCTCGGCATCTGCGCCAAGATGGCGCACGAGTGATTATGAGCCGCACCCGAAGTGGCTACGTGACGAAGGAGCAGATGACCGACGGTATTCTCAACGAGAACCAGGAAAGCCATGCGCTGCCTTCGGAAGACAAGGTGGACAAGCGGTTTAACCAAGTGGAAACCTCCGACGACGGCACCGGGCAGCAGCAGATTGTGGGCCTGGAGCGCATTGCCTGCCAGGTAGATTCAATCAAGCCCGACTATTTTCTGTCGATGCACAGCAACGCCCATAAAAATGGCAGCACGGTAAACTACCTGGTGATGCTTCACCGTGGCGAAACCGGCAAGCCTTACTTTGAAAACAGCGATTCGATGGCGCGGGTGATGTGGCCCTACGCTTTCGACAATCCGCTCTCGGTATGGAGCCACTATGCTCCCGACAAGCCTGCCGTGGTGGGCGACATCAGCTGGATGGGCGGAACGCCTCCAGGCAAGCCCAACCGCATCGGGGTGAATGGCTATTACGCTGTGCTGAAGTTCCGCGCTCCGGGATTTTTGGTGGAAGGCTCATTCCACACCTACGACCCCGAACGCCAGCGCCTGCTCAACCGCGACTACTGCCGTCTGGAAGGACTACGCTACTACCGCGGCATACGCGCCTACTTCGGTGGAAAGCCTGAGAAGGTGGGCTACATAGCCGGTGCGGTGAAGTCGGCCACCGAACAGATGCACCACCCGCTCTACACCTACCGCGAGGGCAGCATCGACCAGTGGAAACCCATCAACTGCTGCATGGTGCGCCTCTACGACTCCCGCGGCGTGAACATCAAGGCTTACAACACCGACCAGGAATGGAACGGCATCTTCGCGTTCTTTGACCTCAAGCCCGGCAAATACGTCCTCAAATACAAGGCCTACGGCTATGAGGAGCAAACCGAGGAAGTGACCGTGACTGCTGACCACACCACCTATGTGCTGCCACGTCTCACACCCGACCCCAGCGAAAAGCTATAACAGCCACCCCCTAACACGGTGCTAAATAACCAACAATCCCACGCACCTACGGCATTAGCCAAAGTGCGTGGGATTGCTGTTATCATATTAAGCCTGCAAAAATGCGTGCTATGTGGGACTGATCAACTCCTGCACATCGCGGAGCATCTCGGCATGGTCGAATGCCAATTCCGGCAAATCCTTGATGGGAAACCACTGGGCACGCGCGGCATCATCGCCGGCTGTGAGGGCAGGACGCTTGTCGAAATACGCCACATAGGCAATCGACACGACACGCTCTCGCGGATCACGGTCGGGACGCGTGTAAGCGCCAAGCTGCATCAGCTGCCCGGCAGTCACGCCAGTTTCCTCCCGCAGCTCGCGCCGTGCGGCCGTGGCTGCGTCTTCATCAATCTCAATAAATCCGCCCGGAAATGCCCATTTCCCCTTGTGGGGCTCACGGCCACGCTGCACCAGCAGCACGTGCATTTCACCGCCCTCGGGCGAGAGCGCAATGCAGTCGGCTGTGACCGCCGGGTGTGGATAGTCGTAGGTGTATTGCTTTTTCATCACTTCAGTGTGCAGGCTATTTCTCGTTCCAGTAAATTTCGTAGGAAGCGTCGCTTTTCGGGCGGTCGATCACCACTGCCACATAAGGACAAATCGAGTAGCTCATTTTGCTGCCCTTGTCCACCTTATAGTTAAAGATGATGGCATTACCGTTTTGCAGCACGCTCAATGGATACATCTGCGTCTGGGTGCTGGTCACAGGAGCCACCACGGCCAGCACAAACTGGCGCTTGAAATTGATGGCAGTAGGCCGTCCATTGGCACCCATAGTGGTGGCCTCACCGAAAATGGCGCGGAACTCGCTCTCGGTGTTGATCACCTTTCGCACAAGTTTCGACGGGGTGTAGGTGTTCTTCACAAAGTAGTTGTCCACCTCAGTGAATGTGATTGGGGTGGCGTTCTTTTCCACTTCGCGGGTGATGGAGCAACTGCCCACCAGCAGTGCCAGCACTGCCACCACCAGCATTTTCGCTATCTTTTTCATATCGGTTCGATTTTATTGTTTGTTGGTCAAAGAGTCGAAATAAAACTTCAGCACATCGGAAGCGGCGATAAACGACGACTGCTTGCTGTCCAGCACCATTTCTTGCTTGATGTTGAGCAGCCGCTCCACTTCAGGGTTGTTGTAGAAATTGCTCTTCAGATGCTCATTGATGGTTTCATACATCCAGTATTTTTCTTGCTGACGGCGTTTCTCCTCAAAGTAGCCACTCTTCCGCACAGCCTCAAAATAGGCATCAATCATCTTCCACACCTTATCCACATTATAGCCATAGTAGCCCGAATAGGTCACCACTTCCGGTGTCACGCCACTTGGCGGCACAGGGTAGAGTTGGAGCGCGCTGCGAAATTGGGTGGCGGCGAGATTGGCACGATCCACATTGTCGCCGTCGCACTTGTTGATGCAGATGCCGTCGGCCATTTCCATGATGCCGCGCTTAATGCCCTGCAGCTCATCGCCAGTGCCAGCCAGCTGAATGAGCAGGAAGAAGTCCACCATAGAGTGCACAGCGGTTTCGCTCTGGCCCACACCCACCGTTTCTACAAATATGTTGTTGTAGCCGGCGGCCTCACACAGCACAATCGTTTCGCGGGTCTTGCGAGCCACGCCGCCAAGTGAGCCTGCCGAGGGTGAAGGGCGAATGAAAGCCTTGGGGTGAACAGAGAGTTTCTCCATACGGGTCTTGTCGCCAAGGATTGAGCCTTTCGAGCGTTCACTACTGGGGTCAATGGCCAGCACCGCCAACTTATTGGCAGGGTCTTTTTCGAGCACATGCAGTCCGAACACGTCAATCGAGGTGCTCTTGCCCGCGCCCGGCACACCGGTGATGCCGATGCGTTTGCTTTGGCCTGTGTAGGGCAGGCATTTTTCTATCACCTCCTGTGCCACAGCCTGATGCTCTGGTATCAGGCTCTCCACCAGCGTCACGGCCTGGCCCAGCACGGCGGTGTTGCCTTTACGGATACCCTCCACATAGTCGTTCACCGACAGCTGTGGGCGCTTCTTGCGCTTCTTCATATAGGGATTGACCATAGGTGGCATTTCTATGCCAGCATTCACTTGCAGGCCCGCATATTGCTTGTCGTTCTCAGGATGCTGCATGGGGCGATGGTGCTCATCGTGGTCCTGCATCTCTTGAAAATCTTGAAAATCATTCATAATCGGTAATGTATATTTTCGTGTTGTCTTTTTTTAATAAAAAACTATCTCTATTTCTACTCATATATATGCGCTCATTTCACGATGCCCACTACCCTCACCTGCATCTGCGGTGTGTAGGGGTCGTTGGTGATGATGGTGAGCCTGGTGTTCACCACACTGTCGTGGCGCGCGCTGGCATCGAGAGTCACGGTGATGGTGGCCGTCTGCCCCTTTTTCAGCACCTCTCTGTCGGCCACAGCCGTAACGCCTTCGCCTTCAGGCACAAACAGCCTGCGAAGCAGCAGTTTGTCTTTGCCCCGGTTGGTGATGGTGAAGGTGCGCTGCACGGGGTCGTTGGGCGCGCACGTTTCAAAGTCCACCTTGTCGGTGGATACCGCTATCACTGGGGCATTGCGGCGCTGCTTGTCGGTCAACTTAGAAAAATCCTCCTTCACTTGCAGCATCACGTTGAACGAGCCTTCACCCACGCTCTCACCTTTCAAGGTGTGGGCAGCGAGCCGCACAGGCTGTATGTTGAATCCCCAATGGGGAGCGCCTGCCGAAGTGCAGTAAACCGACACGATGAATATGCCGCCCGGCTCAATAGTGTCGGGGAGCACATGGCAGGATATGTAGCTGGCATCCGTGTGCGCACGCACCACCACCGTGGAGTCGGAAGTGTTGTAGCCACTGATATATGCCGTACGTGAGTCGCCTTTAATCACCTCACCCAACGGCATACTCGCAGCGTTAAGCCGAACAGGGCCGAATCCGTAGGGATACTGCTCCGCCACGGTAGCGGGCGAGCCTATCACATGCCCTTTCACGGTGAGCACCGACTTCCGCGGCTTGCCATTGGTATATACATACGCCTTCTTCTCAAACGGGCCGGGAATGTCGCGCGTGCTGTAGGTGATGGTCACCGAGCCGGTGTCGCCTGGTGCTATCGCCCTATGGGTGTATTCAGCCACGGTGCAGCCGCAATTGGTCTGCACCCGCGTAATCACCAAGGCGGAGTCGCCGGTGTTGGTCAGCGTCATTCGGGTGCTGACCGTGGCAAGGGTGTCGCGAAACTTGCCGAAGTCGTGCGTGGTTTCCGACCATTTCGGCACACCTTGGGCCGCCATGGCAAAAGCGCAGAGGCAAGCCATGGTCAGGAAGAGGGCTATATGTCGGACAGATGATTTCATTTTCTGGGTATAATCGTGCCTCGAATCGTGAGGGTGGTGCGTCCCTCATCGCCGCTGGTTTTCACCTTGATAGGCTTCATAAACGCACCCGACCGCCCCGCAGGATTGAAAGTAACCTTGATTTTCGCCGTTTTGCCGGGCTTGATGGGCTTGGTGGGGAAATCGGGGCGAGTGCAGCCACATGAAGTGACCACCTGCAAAATCACCAAAGGCTTGTCGCCGGTGTTTTTGAGTTCAAACGTGTGCGACACAGCACCCTTCACCTCCTTCACGTAACCGAAATCGTGCTCTTTCTCTTTATATGTGGCGTGCCCCTGTGCCAGTGCTGCAAAGCACACGAGAGCGGCAGCCAATGCTGTGATTATCTTTTTCATCGTGCAAAAGTGCCTAATTACACGGCAAATGTACAAAATTCTACGCAAATGCACTCATAACCTTTGTTAAGCAGCCTTGCGTAATGTTATTTCTGATCAGTCTCGCCATCGGTGGCAGGAATTTCCACCTGTGGCTCATCGGCAAGCACCTGCTCCAGATAGGTCTTCACGTCGTCCCACTTGTAGTAAGGGCCAGATACCGGCTTCACGGCTGCTGGCAGCGAAGCCTCGTGCTCGTTGAGCAGAATCTTCATCAGCACTGGCGCGCCAGCCTTGCGGTAGAACACCCACTGCATGTTGGCTCCCATCGGGAACACCTTGTAGCTTTGCCAGCGGTCCACAAGCGAATAGAGGTCGGAAGTGCTGAGCCCCATGCCGTTTACATTCATCAGGCACACCAGCGGAAGTAGCACGCTCTCATGGCCAAAGCGAAGTGTGGCGCAGTTTTTGCCGTCGGCCACAGCCTTGTCGGCAGTGGCGATGAAGTCGCGCAGAAGATTGGCCTCCATATAGGGCACGCGGTTTTTGGTGAGTGGTGAAAAACCAGCCGACAAATACCAGCGTGCGTTGTTGTAGGCCCACACGTTCAATCGCTCGTCTTCTGTGAAAAGGCTGTAAAGATCCACGTTCTCAAACTGGTGATGGCTCTGCATATTGCCCACGAGGTCGAACATGTTCACCATCAAGTCCTGTGGATTGGCAATATTGATGGCAGCCCACTTATAGTCGGTGAACAGCACCTTCAGCAAGCGCTTTGGGTGAATATACTTATCCTTCAGAGCCTTCGACACGCTCTTGTAGGCATCGCCGCGCAGGCGCTTTGCCACAGGGTCGTCGTAGTTCATGAAATACATATCGTGCTCAGATGCGTCGGTAGTGATGCGAAGCTGCGGATTGAAGCCCTTGAGGGTGGTGACAGCGTTCTGCATCGACAGAATGCAGCGAATAATCACCGTGGAGCGCGCGCTCACTTCGGCATTGCCGGCAAACACTTCAGGGAAATTGCGGTACATGCGGGTGGCTATGCGCTGATGCTGCTCGGCGCCGATGTCGCTCAGTTCGCCGAGACGCTTATACGAAGCAGCCTCCACTTCCTTGAAAACGGCAAGTGCGGCCTTGCCCCGAGCCGAGAGTTTGCCCACCGAGTCGGCCTTGGCAAGCGTCTTCACAGCCAGGTGATACTGCTTAGGCGCAATGAGCCAACGGCTGCCGTGGCGGCCATAGTGGTCGATATAGAACGGCGCATACCCTTCGGGTGCCGCAGTGAGCGTGGGCAGGTTCTGGTCGGGATAAGCGTAGTAGTTGTTGGCAGCCTGTTTGTAATTGGCCTTGAAGTCGTCGCGGGTGCCGGCGCTGGCCATGACGGCCAAGGCAAGCCCTAAAATCAGGATAAGGGATTTTCTCATGTTTGATGTAATAATGTTATTGATATTCTTCTGCAAATTTACCGAAAGAAACCCACATAATCAAATTTTTCACCACGCCCCATCACGCCCCCACACAATCCATCACCCCACACTCACAGCGATAATGAACGCTTATTCCTCACGCACCACCCAATCGCTCAATGTGCGGGCGGCACTGTCGTAGTTCACACCTATCTTAAACAGCCGCCGGCCACTGGCTGAGTAAGGCACAAGGTAGCCCTTCTCGTCGATCTGCCTAATAGCGGCCTCTGCCGAACCATCATATTTCAGTTCCATCACAAATACGGCGTCTGGCATATAAATCACCACATCTGCTCTGCCTATGGCACTTTCCTCCTCCACACGCACATGTGCGCCAAGGAGGCTGAATATCAGATAGAACACCGTCTGCACATCGCGCTCCGACTTGTTTGAAAGCCGATTGCTGATACCAGCCAGATAAGCACGCATTCGCTCAAGAGCGCCATTCACATCATGGCTGCACAAGCAATCGAGGAAATCACCTAAGAAGGAATTGTTGTCGGCCATCACTGGCGACAGATAGTTGGGAGCGAGGCTGCGCATCATGCCCGTGCGCACTTCCCGATTGGGATAATCGAGAATATAGCGGCCAGTGACGGGATTGTATTGCTTAATGGTGAGATAACCGCTTTGATAGAGCAAGGGCAGTGCGCTGCTCATTTGCTCTGGCGACACGTCGAACTCATCTACCGTGGTGCCTTTTCGCTCAATATCACGTATGCCCACATGGAATTTTCTCATCACATTAATGATATACGACGGTGTGCCGCTGCCAAACCAGTAGCTGCCCAGTTCTTTGCTTGCCATAGCGGTGATAAGGCTGAAAGGATTGAACACATCTTCAGAATGTGCGCTAAAGTGATAGCCATCATAGTAGTCAGTGAGCTTCTCCAGCATTTCGTCGTAGCTGCTGCCAAGTGCAGCGGCAAACAGTTCCACATCACGCCTCATCTGGGTGGTGAGTTCCGCCTTGCTCACGCCACAAATGGCAGAGTACTGATCCGTCATTGATATGTTGTAGAGGTTGTTCAGCTCGCTGAATATGCTCAGCTGCGAAAATTTGGTGATGCCAGTAATAAACACAAACTCCAAATAGGGGTCGAGCATTTTCAGCGGGCTGTAGAAATTCTGCATCGTGCGTCGCAAATCGGCAAGATTTTCTGCATCATGCACCACATCAAGGAGTGGGGCATCGTATTCATCAATAATGACCACCACTTTCTGCCCCGTTTTTTCATACGCTCTCCGCACCACCCCTGTCAGCCGGGTATTGGCTTCCGTTTCGTTACGATTGCTGCCATACTTTTCCTCATACGCCGAAAGCTGATAACCAATGTATTCGTTCAGGCTACGTTTATCAAAGTGCTTAGCGCCGCTCATATCAAAATGAAGCACAGGGTGAGCCACCCAGTCGGTTTCATATGCGCTTAAAGCAAGCCCCTCAAACAAATCCTTACGGCCTTCGTAATAGGAATGGAGCGTGGAGGCAAACAGCGATTTGCCAAACCGCCGTGGGCGGTTCAGAAACAAAAATTTCAGACCCCTCCTCTTGAAGTCGGCTATATATTTCGTTTTATCAACATACACATAGTGGCCTTCTATCACTTTCTCAAAAGTCTGTATTCCGATAGGGTATTTTCTAATCTCTTCCATTGTTATTTTTCACAACTTTTTATTGGCTTGCGGGCTGGCTCCGTGGCGCAGGGGTTTGGGGGATGGTTAAGGTTTGGGGGCGAGGGTGACGAGCGGCACGAGCATCTCCTCCATCGATATGCCACCGTGCTGGAAGGTGTCGTTGTAGTATTGCACGTAGTGGTTGTAGTTGTTGGGGTAGGCGAAAAAGTCGTGCCCTGTGGCAAAGATGTAGGCGCTCGACACATTGGGCAGCGGCAGCCCGAATCGCTTGGGCTGCTTGATTTCATACACCTGCTTGGGATTGTAGCTCAAGTTCTTGCCCACCTTGTAGCGGAGGTTGGTGTTGGTGTTCTTGTCGCCAATCACCTTGATGGCATTATCCACACGCGTGGTGCCGTGGTCGGTGGTGAGCACTATCTTCCAGCCCTGCTCGGCTATGCGGCGGAATATTTCCAGCACATAGCTGTTCTTGAACCAGGTGACGGTGAGCGAGCGGTAGGCCTCGTCGGTGTAGGCCAGCTCGCGAATCATCTTGCTCTCGGTGCGCGCGTGCGATAGGATATCCACGAAGTTGAACACAATCACATTGAGGTCGAAATTTTTCAACTGGGCAAAGTGCTGCACCAGACGCTCGCCGGCGGCAGAGTCGTTGAGCTTATTGTAGGAGAATTTGCACTTGCGGCGGTAGCGGTCGAGAATCGTCTGGATAAGAGGCGCCTCATTGAGGTTCTTGCCCTCGTCCTCGTCCTCGTCAACCCACAGGTCGGGAAACATTCGCTCAATGTCGATAGGCATCAGCCCGGAGAAAATGGCATTGCGCGCATATTGCGTGGCGGTGGGGAGTATGGCGGTGTAAAGCTCCTCCTTCTCCACATTGAAGAAGTCGCTCAAAAGCGGACTGATCGTTTTCCACTGGTCGAGGCGGAAATTGTCGATCACGATGAAGCACACTTTTTCGCCGGCATCAATCAGCGGGAATATCTGCGTCTTGAAAATCTCGTTGCTCATCAGTGGGTGGTCGTCGGTGGTGACCCACTTCTCGTAGCTGCGCTTCACCATTTTGGCGAAAGCGGAGTTAGCCTCCTTCTTTTGCATGCGCAGCATATCAGCCATGCCCGTGTCGGTATTGGAGAGCGTGAGCTCCCAGCGCACAAGCGTGGTGTAGAGCCTGTACCAGTCGTCGATAGAGCTTGCCATGGCTATCTGCTGGCTGATGCCCATAAACTCCTGCTGATAGTCGCTGGTGGCCTTCTGCGCCACAAGCGCGTCGCTGTGCAGGTTCTTCTTGATGGAGAGCAGAATCTGCATAGGGTTCACGGGCTTAATCAGATAGTCGGCAATCTCGCTGCCTATGGCCTGGTTCATGATATTCTCCTCCTCGCTCTTGGTGATCATAATCACAGGCACGTTGGGCTGGGCTATCTTGATTTGCTGAAGCGCCTCCAGTCCGCTGATGCCGGGCATATTCTCATCGAGGATAATGAGGTGGAAATTCTGCTGCGCGATGGCGTCGAGCGCATCGCGGCCATTGGTCACGGTGGTCACTTCATAGCCCTTGTTCTGCAAAAACAGAATATGGGGCTTCAGCAGGTCGATTTCGTCGTCGGCCCAAAGAATCTGTTCCTTATTGTTTGTCATATACTCGCGCTTTGGGGTGAGTGTTATTTGGTGAGAATGTCGATAAGCTCGGCCACGCCCTCGGTGGCCTTCTTCGGAATCACATGCACATAATCGGGCACCTGTGCCGGGTGTGGGTCGATGTAGTAAATCTCGGTGCCCAGCGGGGCGTAGCTAAGCAGGGCGGCGGCAGGATACACCACAAGGGTGGTGCCAATCACCACCAGCACATCGGCCTTCGCCGCCATTCGGCAGGCTGGCTCGAAATTGGGCACGTTCTCGCCGAAAAACACGATGTGGGGGCGCACATGGTCGCCATAGGAGTCCACGGTGTTGACACTCGTTTCCAGCCCCTTGTCGGAGAGCTCTTGGCACGGGAGCGTGTAGATGCGTTCAGGGTGGGCAAGCGAGCGCACTTTCATCAGCTCGCCATGCAGGTGCAGCACATGCTCCGACCCTGCGCGCTCGTGCAGATTATCCACATTCTGCGTGATCACATTCACATTGAAATACTTCTCCAGCTCCACCAGCCCGCGGTGGGCTGCGTTAGGCTCCACCTCAAGCAACTGCTTGCGGCGCTCGTTGTAGAACTGGTGAATGAGGGCGGGATTGCGCGCAAAGCCCTCGGCGCTTGCCACGTCTTCCACCTTATAATTTTCCCATAGGCCGCCAGCGTCGCGGAAAGTGGTGATGCCACTCTCAGCGCTGATGCCCGCGCCTGTGGATATAACCAAGTTTTTCATCTGTAATTACAATTTAAATGTGTATTCTATCAGCAAATTTAAACTTTTTTATTCAAAAAATAGCGTTCAAAACTATAAATAACTTTAACTTTGCATATTATTTACAATTCATTTTAGATACACACTTTTTTACGAACATTATTTTACACGACACATGGACAAACTTAGCTATGCATTGGGCCTGAGCATGGGCCAAAATTTCAAGGGTTCTGGCGTTGACAAGCTCAATGCCGATGATTTCGCCGACGCGCTCCGCGCTGTGTATGGCGAAGGCAAGCCAGCCATGACCTATGACGAAGCCAAGCAAGTGGTGCAAGAATATTTTACCAATCTACAAGCCAAGGCCGGCGAAATCAACGCCAAGGCCGGTAAGGAATACCTCGCCAACAACGCCAAACAGGAGGGCGTGAAAGTGACCCCAAGCGGCCTGCAATACCTGGTGGTGAAGGAAGGCAACGGCAAGAAGCCCGGTCCTAACGATGTGGTGACCGTGCACTACACCGGACGCCTCGTTGACGGCACCGTGTTCGACAGCTCTGTGGAGCGTGGCGAGCCTGCCACTTTTGCCGTGGGTCAAGTGATTCCCGGTTGGGTAGAGGGTCTGCAGCTGATGAGCGAAGGCTCCGCCTACCGCCTGTTCATTCCAAGCGAACTCGCCTACGGTGAGCACGGAACTGGCCCTATCCAGCCCAACTCCACCCTCATCTTCGATGTGCAGCTCCTGAAAGTGGGACAGAAATAAGCATTAAAAAACTCAACACAAAAAAAATAAAAATTTTTCTACAAAACGATTATGAAAAAAGTTCTTTTCATTTTGGCAGCTGTGGCACTTTTGGCAAGCTGCAACAAGAAAGGTGAAGGCACCAACCCCACTGAAGACTCTTTGAGCCTCGCCTATGGCACTCTGGCCGGTTATGGCATCAAGGAACAGGTGAAGCAGACGCCCGACTCTGTGAATTACGACGAATTCCTCAAGGGCCTTGAAAGCGCCCTCTCCGCCGATACCACACTCAACGCCCGCAGCTTCCAGATGGGACAGCAGTTTGGCGCACAGCTCGCCAGCAGCTTCTCCGCTATGAAGGACCAGGGCATGAACATCAACAAGGATCTTTTCCTGGCTGAACTGAAGAAGGCGTTCACCGACGCTAAGGGTATGGACCAGGGCAAGATGATGGCTCTCCAGACCACTATTCAAACGCTGATGGGCAAAGTGCAGCAAGAGGCTGCAAGCAAGAAGGCTCAGGAAGGCGTAAAATACTACAAAGACGCTGAAAAGAGCGGCAACTACAAGAAGACTGCTCAAGGTGTGCTCTACAAGGTGGAGAAAGATGGCAAGGGCGCCAACTTCAAGAAGGGCGACCAGGTGATGCTGAAATACAAGGGTATGCACGTAGATGGCAGCGTGTTTGACCAAAGCCAGAAGGCCGTGGTGTTCCCTGTAGATGAGTCACAGATTATCAGAGGCTTTGTGGAAATGCTCACTTACATGAAGCCGGGCATGAAGGTGACTTGCATCATTCCTGGCAAACTCGCCTACGGCAACCAGGGCAACCAGACCATTGCTCCTAACGAGACGCTCGTGTTTGAAATCGAGACCGGCAACATCGCCACCGAAGCCGACATGAAGAGAATGCAGGCTGAGCAGGCTGCCGCTATGCAAGGTGGCATGCAGTAATCATGCGAATAGCCCACAGAAGCCGCGAGGCGGTGGCCTCGACGACTTCTGCTAAGCAAAGATGATACGATAAAACAAACATATCTTCCTTTCCGTCGCTTTCAATCCTCCTATCAAAACGAGCTTGTGCGCACGGAAAGGAAGTTTTCTTTTATAACAAGGACATAACGCATTACATAATATATTTATATCTGCTTCACAGTATGAAATCTACAATAGCTTTATGGATTTGCGCGGCAGTGCTGGCGATGGGCCTTACGGGCTGCGGTAAGAAAGAGCAACAAGCCAAGCTCGACCCCGCACTCGAAAAGCAGCTGGGCACCATTCAAACGGCTGCAGAAGAGGGCGAGGCGTTTATTGCCGCCCAAATGAAAGCCGACCCTGCCCTGAAGAAAACCAAGTCGGGGCTGGTGTATAAAATCACCGAGCCCGGATCCGGCGACACTTTCAAGCCTACCGATGTGGTGAAGGTGGCCTACACGGGCAAACGCGTGAATGGTGAGGTGTTCGATTCAAGCCATGGCGAGGCGGTGGACTTTCCGCTCCAGAATGTGGTGCCGGGATTCCGCGAGATGATCACGATGATGCGCCCGGGGGCCAAGGCCTACTGTATTCTGCCTGGCAGCATCGCCTACGGTGAGCGCGGCAACCAGACCATAGCGCCCAATGAGACGCTTGTGTTTAAAATCGAAACGAAAGGCCTGGCAAACGCGGCAGCCCAGCAATAACACGCTTCATTCAGAGTTGATCACACACTACACAAAAAAACTATCTTATATAATAATTAGCAATGAAAAAAATGATTTTAGCCATCGCTATGCTGATGGCAATGGGTATGCAGACTGCCACTGCTGCCACTACGCCCACAGAAGCCGAGTTCAAGGCGCAACAAGACTCCTTGAGCAAGGCCTACGGCAAATATTTTGGCATGGTACTCTCCTACATGGGCGAGCAAGAGAAGAACATCAACATCGACGACTTTTTTAAGGCTTTCGACCTTGTGATGCAGGCCGACACCACCAACCATGGCTACATGGATGGCTTGTCGGTGGGTATGGAACTGACTCGCAAAATGATGCAGAACAAACTTCAAAGCGGCATTACGGTCAGCAAAGACGTGATGGTGAACGCCCTGAAAGAGGCTGTGGCACAGAAGGGGATTGAGCAAAGCGCAGTGGGCAAAGCCTACAGCGACATGAAGGTGCTTGAGCAGAACACTGAACTGATGGCACGCACCTTCAGCCCAAAGACCATTGCCATGAAGAAGGCTGGCGAGGATTACATCGCCAAGCTGCTCGCCTCAAATGAGGGCTACACAAAAACTGCCTCTGGCCTGGTCTATAAAATGGTGCGCAAAGGCAACGGCAAGAACTATGGCGACAATGAAGACGTGCAGATGCTCTACACGGGCAAGCATGTGGATGGCTCAATCTTCGACAAGAGCCGCGACACCACCGCCCTCAACACTGGACGCGTGGTGGCTGGCTTCAAGGAGGCCGTGATGATGATGAGCCCAGGCGCCAAGATGATTGCCGTGCTCCCAAGCGACATTGCCTATGGCGACATGGGCACTGGCCGTCGGCAGAATGGCGAGTACGCCATCAATCCAGGCGAAACGCTTGTATTTGAAATCGAAACCTTCGAGCCTAAGGCCAAAGCTGTTGAAAAGACCACAGCGGCAGCTAACGGCAAAAAAGGCGTAAAGGCCAAAAACGTGAAAGCTGGAAGTATGCCCAAGCCTAAGGGAAAGAAGCGCTAAAACGCTCCCTCCAAAAAAGCACAAAAGTGGCTTCCGATGCACTCATCATCATGTGCTCAGAAGCCACTTTTCTTATACCCACACCCAAAATCCACCGCCAAACGCTGCAACGATTCTCCGCCAAACGCTGCATCAAATTCAACAAAAAACCGCCAAACGCTGCATCAATTCTCCGCCAAACGCTGCATCAATTCTCCGCCAAACGCTGCATCAAATTCAACAAAAAACCGCCAAACGCTGCATCAATTCTCCGCCAAATCCTGCAAAAATATCGAAAAAACTTTGGAAAATATCAATCTATTATCGTATATTTGCACCAAAATAAGCCAGTAGTAATTATGCAAGAATACAAAAAAAGAATTGCCGACAAAATATTGAAGTACAGGCTCGAAGAGGTCGGTGCTGTACTGATAGAGGGTCCAAAATGGTGTGGAAAAACAACCACTGCCGAGCAGCAAGCAAAAAGCGTGCTGTATATGGCCGATCCCGACAATCAAAACAACTATATGGAAATGGCTGAGCTCAAAATAAAAATGCTCCTCAAAGGCAGCAACCCACGCCTAATCGATGAGTGGCAAATTATTCCTCAAATTTGGGACGCCATTCGATTCGAAGTTGACCACAGAGGAGAAGAGGGGCTATTCATATTGACCGGATCTGCCGTTCCTGCATCTACCGACAAGATTCACCACACTGGCACAGGCCGTTTTGCCTGGATCACGATGCGGCCTATGTCGCTTTGGGAATCTGGAGAATCTACCGGTGAGGTAAGCCTTGAGCAACTTTTCAAAGCCGACATCGACATAGAAGGCTACAACAAACTCAATCTTGAGGATATTGCTTTCCTTGTATGCCGAGGTGGATGGCCAAGCGCCACAACCAAAAGCAAGCGTGCCGCCTTGCGCCAAGCCTACGACTACTACGATGCAATCGTGAAAACCGACATTTCAAAAGTCGACGAGGTGACAAGAAGCAGTGAGCGCACCAAGCTCCTGCTGCGTTCCTACGCCCGTTCACAAGGGGGGCAAGTGAGCGTGGAAGCTATCAGAAAAGACATGATTGACAACGATGATGAGAGCTTGGCAGAAAGAACCGTCATGAGCTACATTGGCGCGCTCAAAAAAATTTTCGTTGTGGAGGATATGCCGGCATGGAATCCAAACCTGCGCAGCAAGACAGCCATTCGGTCGACCGACACCCGGTACTTCGTTGATCCATCCATTGCCGTAGCGGCATTAGGTCTGGGTCCCGACGACCTCATTAACGACTTGGAAACCTTTGGACTTCTTTTCGAGACCCTCTGCATTCGCGATATCCGGGTGTATGCTGATGCCATCGACGGTAATGTTTATCACTATCGCGACAAAAACGGCTTGGAATGTGATGCCGTGGTGCACCTGCGCAATGGATCGTATGGCCTTATTGAAATCAAGTTAGGCGGGGCACAAGCCATTGAAAAAGGAGTTTCCACGCTTACTAATCTTGCGTCCAAAATCGACACCACAAAAATGAAGGCACCATCATTCATGATGGTGGTCACAGCAGTGGGCAACTATGCCTATCGGCGCAAAGATGGCGTATATATTGTGCCTATCGGCTGCCTGAAAGACTAATGCAAGTGTGAGCAACGATTTTCCGCCAAGCACTGACCCAAAAACTGGGGGGAGGGGGTGAAAAAAGTGATTCGGTGGTGGTGTGCGTTACGCGGAAAAAATGTAATTTTACGCACATGTTATAAATCAATAGAAAATTACCTACGCTCTATGAAGAAGATTTTAACCTTGGCTTTGTGCCTGATGCTTGCGGTGGGTGCCGTGAGCGGGGCAAGCAAGAGGCAGGCACAGAAGAAGTCTGCACGTATCAACGACGCCGCTTTTGTGGCAGACTACGAGGCGATGATGGACTCGCTGAAGGTGGTGGGCGCCAATGTGGTGGTGGTGAAGAACAACAAGATTGTGTATGCACACAGTTTTGGTCTGAAAAACCGTGAACGTGGCGAGGAGATGACCCCTTCCACCATTTTCCGCATTGCCAGCATTTCGAAGTCGTTTACCGCCACAGCTATCATGCAGCTGGTGGAGAAGGGCAAGCTCGACCTCAAGGCCGATGTGAGCAAATATCTCGACTTCAAGGTGCGCAACCCGAAATATCCCGACGTGCCCATCACGCTCGAAATGCTGCTGAGCCACACTTCGAGCCTCAACGACACGCAGGGCTACTGGGAGAGCTTCGACGCCGTGGACCCCGCCATCAACCCCGACTACGCCAAGTGCTACAACGATTACAAGCCTGGCACCGGCTATGAATACTGCAACTATGGTTTCAACATCATGTCGGCTGCCATTGAGAAGGTGACCGGACAGCGGTTCGACCGCTACATCGTGCAGCATGTGATGAAGCCACTCGGACTGAAGGGAAGCCACTGTGTAGATGACCTCGACACCACTCGCTTCGCCACGCTCTACGCTATGCAGAATGGGGTGTTCGTGCCTCAGCCTCAAGCCTACACCCGCCCCGATGTGCTCGACCACTATCGTCTCGGCAAGCACACCGCACGGCTCTCTGCCGCAGGCGGCGTGAAAATCACTGCCAGCGACTTGGCCAAGTATATGCTCATGCACATGAACTATGGCAAATCGCCCCTCACAAAAGTGCGCGTGATCAGCGAGGCGAGCGCACGCCGTATGCAGACGGTAATCACCGACGATGCCAACGCCTACGTTGACAAGGCGGAAAAAGAGCGTGCCGGACTTGGGCTTATGCGCACCGACCAATACACGCCCGGCGTGGAACTGGTGGGCCACACTGGCGGTGCCTACGGATTGCGCAGCGCCATGTTTTTCGACCCCGCGAAGAAATTCGGATTTGTGGTCATCACCAACGGCTCGGCAAGTCGCAAGGTGCTTCAAAAGTCACTCACTCTCATGTATGAGCACTTCATAGGAGCACTCCCCAAAAAGTAAACCACGAGGCACATCTGCCACAAAAAACGAACAGATTGCACTCTGTTCAGTGCACTTTTTACACAAAACTGCACTGAGTAGAGTGCAATTTCACAAAATATTCCTATCTTTGCAGTCATAATCAAAGTATTTACGGCATAAAAACTTTTTGTCATGGAGCAACTGCAATCCACATATCACAAGTTATTGAGAGAAACCAGCACTGCGTTTCATCGCTATATGTATGACCGCATCAACTGGGACGCTCGCATGATTGGGCTAATGGGGCCAAGAGGTATTGGCAAAACTACCCTCGTTCTGCAGCATATCAAAGAGCAACTACCGCAAAAAGAGGCGCTCTATGTGCAGGCCGAAGATTTTTATTTTGCCAGTCACAAACTGATTGAACTCGCCGACGACTTCGCTAAAATTGGTGGCAAATACTTGTTTATCGACGAAATTCATAAATATAAAGACTGGTCGAGAGAGCTGAAACTGATTTATGACTATCATGCCGAACTGCACGTTGTGTTCACAGGCTCGTCGGTACTCGATATAGCCAAAGGGGCTTTCGACCTAAGCAGGCGCGCCCTGATGTATGAAATGCAAGGACTTTCATACAGGGAATACTTGGAGCTATTCCACGGTATTCGCTTTCCTCTGTGCTCACTCCAGCAACTTCTCACGCAGCAAGTGGAAATACCACAAGGATTTCTGCCATTGAAGCACTTTGCCGACTACTTACAAAGAGGCTACTACCCTTTCGCCAATGGCGACATCAACCAATACATACAGCAGGTGGTGAACGCAACCATAGAAATGGACATTCCACAATATGCCGAACTTACGGTTTCGACAGCAAGGAAACTCAAGCGCCTGCTTGCCATCATTGCCCAAAGCGCGCCATTCAAGCCCAATATGTCGCAAATTGGCGGACAGCTTGAGGTTTCGAGAAATAACGTGGCCGACCTATGCACCTATTTAGAGAAAGCTGGACTAATCAGCCAGCTCCGCACTTCCACAAATGGCATACAAGGATTAGGTAAAGTGGATAAAATATACCTTGACAACCCTCCTCTTATCTATACGCTTGGCGGACAAAACGTGGAGATAGGCACGGTGCGCGAAACGTTTTTCTTCAACCAGACTCGCTCCTTAAAATCCGTAACAGTCTCACCCATTTCCGACTTTCTTATCGATGGTAAATACACTTTTGAAGTGGGAGGCAAAAAGAAGAAGCAGCGCCAACTGCAAGATGTGAGTGATGGCTATGTGGTGAAAGACGACATTGAGACTGGATACGGCAATATTATTCCTTTATGGATGTTCGGTATGCTATATTAAAGCAGAAAATCAAGGCTGGTAGAAAACTTCTGAACGAAAATAACGCAATCAAAAACATATATATCTACACAATATGATACAGAATATTCTTTTGGTGGGGTGCGGCAGCTTTGTGGGCGGCATTTTGCGCTACCTGACTGGGCAAGCCCTGGCCGGACGCTCGCTGATGGGCATGGCTGTGGGCACGATGAGCGTGAACCTTGCCGGGTGCTTTCTGTTTGGCGTAATCTATGGCTTGCTGGAGCGCTTCGGGTCGCTTCAGTCGGGGTGGGCACTGCTGCTCTCCGTGGGGCTATGTGGCGGATTCACCACATTCTCCACCTTTAGCAACGAAATGCTCTCGCTGATGCGCACCGGCTCTATGCTCGCTTTCTGTGCCTACGCCGCCGTGAGTGTGGCAGGCGGTGTGCTCTTGCTGTATATGGGGCGGCAGGTGGCGCTGTTTTCGCTCTCATAAGCCATGCACCTATTGCGGCTAACAAATTTTTTGCTTAATTTTGCAGTCGAATTTTATAATTAACAAGTCTTCAGGGCAGGGTGTGATTCCCGACCGGCGGTAAAGTCCGCGAGCCGATAAGGCAGAACCGTTGCAACTACGGTACCGACAGTAACAGTCTGGATGAAAGAAGAAACTATGAAACAAAACATCTTTTTGCTGGGCATTCTGATGTCCGCACCACTCATGTATGCAGGAGGCGTATGTGAGCCAGAGACTACAAACTCTTTTTCCACCAGCGAGCGCCACGACTCCACGGTCACCCTTCAAGAGGTGTCGGTCCGCGCCAATTTCGCCAACGAGCGTGAAACTCCGCTTAATCTCACCACCATTTCGCCACAGGATTTACGATTCCACGTCACCGCTCCTAATTATGTGGAGGTGATGCAGGGGGTGCCTGGCGTATATGCCACTTCCACCACGGGCAACTATGGCGACGCGTCGCTCAACATTCGCGGCTTTAAGCAAGACAACATTGCCATCATGCTCAACGGCATTCCCATTCAGGGCCTAACCTCTGGCTCTATGTACTGGAGCAACTGGATGGGACTTGCCGATGCCACCTATGCCATTCAAATTCAAAAGGGCATTGGTGGCTCTATGCTCGCCGACTGCGCCATGGGCGGTTTGGTGAACATCATCACCAAGGCACCGAATGGCTATACGCCCACCGGCGAGGTGTCGGCCTCGGTCACGGAGCACGGGCTGCTGAAAACCAGCGCGAGCTTCAGCAGTGGCCGCACGGCATCGGGCTGGGGTGTACATGCCCTTGTGAGCTACACCGATGGCGGCGGCTTTGTGGAGTGCTCGAATGTGCGCACGCTCTCCTACCTGCTTTCTGTGAGCAAGGATTTTGGCGACCGCCACACTTTAATGTTTACTGCCATTGGCTCGCCCGAAACCCACGACCAGCGCAACACGGAGCTGTCGGCAGCCGAGGTGGAAAAATATGGCCGAGGCTACTCCAAGAACTGGGGCTATCTCAACGGTGAAAAATATTCCATTGCGCGCAACCACTATTTCAAGCCCTATTTCACACTTCAGCACCTGATGAACGGCGACCGATTCTCGATGAAAAACTCGCTCTACTTGGCCATTGCCAACGGCGGCGGACGCTCCACGGTGAGTGCCAGCGGCTGGAACAGCATTATTTCGCACCAAACTGACGAGGGGCACATCGATTTCGACGCAATTATCGGCGAGAACACCGCCATGCGCGATGCCGACGGCCTGCATATTGGCCACCACGCTATGATCGACTATCTTTCTGGCCACACGCAGGCAGGCGCAATAGCCTCGGCGGAGTATCAAGTGAACTATCACGTGAGCCTGCTGAGCGGTGTGCAGTATCAGTATTTCGACACTTGGTCGAAAATGAAGATGCTCAACCTGCTGGGCAGCGATTATCTGCTCTACTATGGCACGCCCTACCGCCAGGCCGACTACATTGGTTCACGTTATGGCCGCACCACACATCACGCATCGGCCTATCTTCAAGGCAAATACCACTCCGATCGGTGGAACTTGCACTTAGGTGCCACGCTCTTCAATGGTAACTACCGCCGCCACAATGATGTGTCGGGTGCGGTGAGTCGTTGGGTCACTGGGTGGGGATTCAGTGTGAAAGGGGGCGCGCTCTACCACATCACGAAAACCCACGGCGGAGGCGCGCTTTCGGTGTTTGCCAACGCTGGCTACAACAGCCGTTTGCCTTACGCGGGGGTATATTTGGCGTCGAGCGACCTCACGGTCACCAACAATGTGAAGAATGAGAAGAATGTGCTCGGTGAGATGGGCATACGCACGGCATGGAATGGCGGTGGACTGGAGTTGTCGGCCTACCTGGCCTCTTGGCGCGACAAGACACTCACCGTAAGCATCGCGAAGCGCGCCAACGAGGCTGCGGAGAAGTATCAAGTGACGGGGCTGAACGCGCTGCACAAGGGCATTGAACTGGCCGCGCACCACAGTCTGTTCAGTTGGCTGCAGGTGAAGGCCTACGCTATGGTGGCTTCATGGAAATGGAAGAGCGGCGGAAAGGGCATCACTTACGACAGCTTCAGTGGCGCCACGCTCAAGGAATACGCCGTGTATTGCAACAACCTGCATGTGGGCGACGCTCCCCAAACGCAATATGGCGCCGAACTCAAGGCTTCTTTGCCGGTGAAGGGTCTGTTTAGGCCACAGCAAGGCAAAGCCGACAATTTCTACGCCACTTTTGAATGGAACGCCAATGCCGACATGTATGCCGACTTTGAACCGTCGTCGCGCACTTCTGAAGCCGATGGCGATGCCTACAAACTCCCGGCCTATCATCTATGCAATGCCACCATCGGGTGGAGCACCGCGCTTTCAAAGCATTTGAGCGTGAATGTGTTTGCCTCCTGCGCCAACCTTTTCGATGCCAAGTATATTCAGCGTGGCATTGATGGCAAGAGCCACGACCTTGAATCATTCCGTGGATACTGGGGCGCGCCCAGAATGTGGAGTTTCGGCATGCGACTTCGTTTCTAACAAAAAGTTAGAGCAAATTCGGCTTTCTGCACTCGGTTTGCACTATCTTTGCATAAGATATGAAAATAAAGGAATGGCTTTCTAAATTGAATTTCCGCACTGGCGTGGTGGTGCTTGCACTATGCCTGCCATGCTACATCGGCTCGTTTGCCCAAATGGCACTACCCTTGTCGGCCGCAACCAAAGGCGTGCTGTGGGTGGTGCTGTTTGGCTTGGCAAAAACCTTTCAGTATGCCGGATTGGCCATTCTTGGCGCTGATGGCTGGAGAAGGCTCAAGGCTCGATTCCGTGCAAAGGCGCATCATGGCACTGGCAAGGGCGACGCAGAGAGTGTGTAGGCTGCCTCATTGCCCAGAATGGAGCGCTTTCGTGAGAATTCTGCGTCCTAAAAGGGAGAGGAGAATGCCCACCTTGTTGCGCAGGCGCACACGCGGGTCGAAGAAGCAGGCTCGGCGAAGGCGCTTGATGCCCCGCCAACTGCGGGTGGTGATGTGGACCAATGCCGCATCGTGTGGCGGCGCTAACCGTATCATATTGAAATAGGCGCTGAGCAATCGGCTCCGTATGGCCTTGGTGTGCTGGGGGAACTCATGTGGCGCACGCTGCTCGAGTTTTTCAAGGATATCGACCACATCAGCTCGGCGTGCATTGAAAGTGGCAAGTATGCTTCCTGGCCGCTGACGATAATAATATAGCCGCCAGGGGGTGTAAGCCACCGTGGTGATGTGCTGCATCACGGGCATCAGCACCGCAAGATCTTCATAGAGCAGCCCTACCGGGAAACGCACATCGCGAAACACGTCGGCGCTGAAGAGCCGCCCCCATGCCGAATGGGTGAGATGATGGCTTTGGTAGAGAATATGGCTCGTGGCTTCATCAGCCGTATATACAACGGAATGGTGTGGGCCATCGGCTGGCGGTATGGGCTTGCCATCGGCATAGGCTATCCAATCACAGATGGCCACCTGTGCCCCACTCTCTTTCAGCACCTGAAGAAGCGATTCCACAAACTGCGGTGCAAGAAAGTCGTCACTGTCAACGAAAGTGACATAACGCCCCGTGGCAATGTCGAGCGCCGCATTTCGCGCCGCACTCAGTCCCCCATTCTTCTGGTGTACCACCTTGAACCTCTCGTCCGCTTCCGCCCAGCGGTCGGCAATTGCGCCACTGCCGTCGGTGCTGCCATCGTCCACCACAATCACCTCCAAATGCGCATAAGTTTGGCTGGCAATGCTGCGAAGGCACTGCTCCAAATAATCCCGCACATTATACACCGGCACAATAACAGAAACCATAGGCAAGAATTAGAAGTTAGAAATTAGAAGTTAGAGGTTAGAAGTTAGAAATTAGAAGTTAGAGGTTAGAGGTTAGAAGTTAGAGGTTAGAGGGTTAGGGAATAATTAGACATTCGTCTTAACTTCCGAACTTCTTAACTTCTTAACTCCCTAAATCGGAGGTTAGAGG
>JBNMJK010000006.1:0-57855 GCA_050873765.1 Sodaliphilus sp. | reverse complement strand
GTCTTTAGGAAGGTGGGCCTCCCAGTAGGTGGATGCCTCATTGTCGCGCTCAAGTCCTTCAGCCTCGCTGCCCTCAAACACGGTGGCGTAGAGGTCCTTGGGATTGATTTTCAAAACGTCTACCAAAAATTCCCACGCCCAGTCGATGGCCTCGTGCTTGAAATAGTCGCCAAACGACCAGTTGCCCAGCATTTCAAACATGGTGTGGTGGTAGGTGTCGTGGCCCACTTCCTCCAGGTCGTTGTGCTTACCGCTCACGCGCAGGCACTTCTGGCTGTCGGTGGCGCGGCGCCACTGTGGCTTCTTGTTGCCTAAAATAATATCCTTGAACTGGTTCATGCCGGCATTGGTGAACATCAATGTCGGGTCGTCCTTTACAACCATTGGGGCAGAGGGCACAATTTGGTGGCCTTTGCTCGCAAAGAAGTTTTTGAACGATTCTCTAATTTCGTTAGCTGTCAACATATAATGTATTTTCAAATAATATTTTTCAAAAGAATGTTGGGTATATCGAAACTAATTTCATAACTTTACACCCAAAATTAATGTGCAAAGTTACTGCGAAATTGCTATTTATGCAAATGCCACAGTGGCAAAACTAACCGAGCTTGAGTATGGACGAACTGAACAAACGATTTTACCGCATTGGCGACGTGGCCGAAATTTTGAACATTCCAGCCTCCACCCTGCGCTTCTGGGAAAAGGAATTTACCATCATCAAGCCCACCCGTAATGCCAAGAACACTCGCCTATACACGCCTAAGGACATCGAGACCATCAAGATGATTCATTATTTGGTGAAGGAGAAGGGCTTGAAGCTCGATGCGGCACAGGCGATGATTCGCCGCAACCGCGACGGGGTGTCGAAGCGGTTTGAGGTGATCGACCGCCTCAAGTCGGTGAAATCACAGCTGTTGGAGCTGAAAAAGGCGCTTGACACCATCAAGGACTAATCTCCCTGCCTTGCACACTTATTTGAAATCTGTAATAAATTATTGGCTGTCATGATTATAAGAGGACGCGGTATGCCGCGCCCCTCCTTTTTGCACATCTTTTTTTCCTTTTTTTATACATTATTATAAGGTGAAATTTTCCTCTGCACACTTTTTTAGCGTAACTTTGTAGGCTTATAATCCTCGGCTGCGGGTGCAGGGCTGCTACACGCTTGGGTTTCGCCCACAGCACACAACCTTTAGCAGGGAGATAAGGAATGTGTAAAATCTGCCAGTGCCATTCACACGCACACACATTGGCACGCTTTTTGCACCATCAATGATTTTAAAACGCAAATAAATTATAAATGACTGAAAACAAGGAATTAATACAAGCCATTATTGAGGGGGCGCAGGAAAAGAAGGCGCACCAGATTGTACATGTCGATATGAGTGAGATAGAGGGCGCGTCAGCCACCGACTTTGTGATATGCTCTGGCGGCAGCACGATGCAGGTTGACGCAGTGGCCGACAGTATCCGCGAATATGTGGAAGAAAAGCTCGGAGTTCGTCCATTCAACTACGACGGCTACAAAAATTCGCAATGGATTGTGATAGACTACGGGAGCGTGTTTGCACACGTGTTCCTTCCTGAATTTCGTGAGCGCTACCGCCTGGAGGAACTCTGGGCCGACGCTAATGTGACAGAAATTGAGGATATTTACTAATACAAAACTACTACAGCCTACTGTTTTTTTACGAATTAAGCAAATGAAATTATTTGGCAATAATAATGCATCGGGTGGGGGATTGAAATTCAACATCTATTGGCTTTACGCACTCATCTTCTTGGTGCTGATAGGCATTTACTACACGGGCGAAGGCTCGTCGAGAAAGGAAATGGCATGGACCGACTTTGAGGGCTGGGTGCAGAAAAAGGCGGTGAGCCACATTGTGGTGCACGCCAACCAGGGCGAGGCGGAGGCCGAAATCACCGACGCCTACGCCAAGCAGGTGATGGGACGCGACTTTCAGCCCTCTCCAGGAGTGAAGGCGGTGATCTACACCACCATTCCAAGTCCCGACAAATTTGAGGACCGCGTGGACCAGTGGCGCAAGTCGGGCGTGTTTAACGGCAAGGTGGAATACGACCGCCACAGCACGTTCTCCAACATATTCTGGTCGTTCGGACCACTGATTCTGCTGGTGGTGTTCTGGATGTTTATGATGCGCCGAATGGGCACCGGCGGTGGAGGTGGCGGCATCTTCAGCGTGGGCAAGTCGCGCGCAAAACTCCATAATAAGGATAAAGATAAAGATGTCACCTTTGCCGACGTGGCGGGTATGGAGCGTGAGAAGAAGGAAGTGAGCGAAGTGGTGGAGTTTCTCAAGAATCCCAGTCGCTACACCGCTCTTGGCGGCACCATTCCTAAAGGTGTGCTGCTGGTGGGCCCTCCGGGCACCGGCAAGACGCTGCTGGCAAAGGCTGTGGCAGGCGAGGCGAATGTGCCGTTCTTCTCGATGTCGGGCAGCGACTTCGTGGAGATGTTTGTGGGCGTGGGCGCCTCACGCGTGCGCGACCTCTTTCAGCAGGCCAAGGAGAAGGCTCCCTGCATTATCTTTATCGACGAGATTGACGCCATAGGACGCGCGCGCAGCACGAAGGACGAATTCTCGCGCAACGATGAGCGTGAAAACACCCTCAACCAGCTGCTCACCGAGATGGACGGCTTTGGCAATAATAGCGGCATCATTGTGCTGGCTGCCACCAACCGCGCCGATGTGCTCGACAAGGCACTGCTGCGCGCAGGCCGCTTCGACCGACAGATTTATATGGGCAACCCTTCGCTTTCCGACCGCGTGGGCATATTCAAAGTGCACCTGAAGAAGGTGAAGTGCGATGGCAGCGTGGATTTGGACAAGTTGGCAAGAATGACGGCTGGCCTGTCGGGCGCCGACATTGCCAATATCTGTAACGAGGCTTCACTTTTGGCAGCCCGCCAAGGTAAAAAGGCGGTGCAGCAGCCCGATTTTGTGGCGGCTATCGACCGTGTGACCCGTCAGCTCGACAAGCCTACACGCATGACCGACACGGTGACCTTCGACGACATTGCCGGCATGAAGCGTCCGAAGCGCGAGGTGCGTGAAATTGTGAATTTCCTCCACAATCCAGAGCAGTTCACGCGCCTGGGCGGTGTGATTCCGCGTGGCGTGCTGCTGGTGGGCCCTCCGGGATCAGGCAAGACGATGCTGGCGAAGGCTGTGGCAGGCGAGGCGAATGTGCCGTTCTTCTCAACCAGTGCCGCTGAATTTCAGGGTGAGTTTATGGGTTCGGGCGTGAGCCGTGTGCGCGAATTGTTCCGCAATGCCAAGGAAAAAGCGCCCTGCATAATATTTATTGATGAAATTGATGCATAGGCAGCCGCTCCAACCGCAACGGTGAACGTGAAATCACTCTCAACCAGCTTTTGGCTGAGATGGACGGCTATGGCACCAATAGTGGCGTGATTGTGATGGGCGCCACCAACCGTGTGGAACTTATCGACAGCGCCTTGCTCCGCCCTGGCCGCTTCGACCGCCAGATTTATGTGGGCTTCCCGGAGAAGGACGACCGTATAGAGCTGTTTAATCTTTATCTTCACCGCATTGCTGCCGACACCGAGCATATCGATGTTGATGAACTGGCTCGTCGCTCGTCGGGCTTCAGCGCAGCGGAGATAGCCAACGTGTGCAATGATGCGGCGCTGCAAGCCGCTTCACAATATAGCGATTTGGTGACACAGGAGCATCTGCTCAATTCCATAGAGAAGGTGCGCAAGGGACTCGACTTTGAAACCAAGCTCGCCAACAATGTCACTTTCGATGATGTGGCAGGCGTGAAGAAGTCGAAAGGAAAAATGCTTGAAATTGTGGATTTCTTGAAGCGCCCCGACTATTACACGCGTCTTGGAGCGAAAATTCCGCGTGGCGTGCTGCTCTCCGGCCCTACCGGCACGGGTAAGACGCTGCTGGCGAAGGCGGTGGCGAATAGTGCCGATGTGCCGTTTGTGTCGGTCACCGGTCCCGACTTGGCGAACCCGTATTCCGATCCTATCGCCCGCCTGCACTCCATTTTCAAGGAAGCTCGTGAAAAGTCGCCCTGCGTGGTGTTTATCGATGAGATTGAAGCCATAGGCGCTAAGCGCAGCGAGGTGATGGCCGACCAAAGCCGTACGCCTGCTCTTTCGCAGCTGCTTGTGGAAATGGACGGCATGGGCAATAATAGCGGCGTGATTGTGCTGGCGGCCTGCAATAATCAAGACGCTCTCGACAAGTCGCTGCTTCGCCCTGGCCGCCTCGACCGCCATATCTATGTGGCGCAGCCCAATGCCGATGAACGTGAAGAAATTTTCCGCCTCTACCTGAAAGATGTGAAGGTGGGTGAGGACGTAGATGTGAAGGATTTGGCAAAAATCACTTCGGGCTTTAGTGGCGCCGACATTGCCAAGGTGTGTAACGACGCGGCTCTCAATGCCACCACCAAAGATGCCGACACTGTGGGCCGACAGTACTTTGTAGATGCCATTGGTAATATCCGCAAGGGGCTTGAGGGCAAGCAGAGTGAAGTGGGCACCATCAAATTTGATGATGTGGCTGGCATGGAAGAGGCTAAGCAGGAGGTGACCGAGATTGTGGATTTCCTCAAAAATCCCGACAAATACAGCCGCTTGGGCGGCAGAGTGCCTAAGGGCGCATTGCTTGTGGGCCCTCCGGGCACGGGTAAGACCATGCTTGCACGCGCAGTGGCAGGCGAGGCGAATGTGCCTTTCTTCTCCCGCTCTGGCTCGCAGTTTGTGGAGAAGTTTGTGGGTGTGGGCGCTTCGCGTGTGCGCGAGCTTTTCGCCGAGGCGAAAGAAAAAGCCCCCTGTGTGGTGTTTATCGATGAGATTGACGCTGTAGGCACCAAGCGCAGTAATGAGGGATTCAACAGTGAGCACGACCAGACGCTCAACCAGTTGCTTACCGAGATGGACGGCATCGACGGTGCGAGCGGCGTGATTGTGCTGGCTGCCACCAACCGTGAGGATATCCTCGACGATGCCCTGCTGCGTCCCGGACGTTTCGACCGCAAGGTGCATGTGACGCTGCCTGCGCTCACCGACCGTGAGGCTATATTCAAAGTGCACCTGAAAAAGGTTAAGGTTGACTCCTCTGTCGATATCAACCAACTTGCACGCCAAACCACGGGCATGAGTGGAGCTGAAATTGCCAATGTGTGCAATGAGGCGGCTATTATGGCTGCTCGCCAGAACCGCGATGCCGTCACGATGGCTGACTTTAATGAGGCTATTGATAAGGTGACGATGGGATTGGAGAACAAGTCGATGCTGATGACCCGTCAGGACGTTTACGACACTGCCGTTCATGAAGCCGGGCACACCACCACCATCTGGCTGCTGGAGCACGCTATGCCTTTGGTGAAGATTTCTATAGTGCCTCGTGGCCAGGCTTTGGGCGTGAACATGACGATGCCTGAGGAAAGGGTGGGCTACACCAAGCAGGATTTCTTAGACCAAATCTGCACCTTTATGGGTGGACGCGCGGCTGAGGAACTGTTCTTGGGCACTATCGGCACTGGCGCTTTGAATGATATGCAGCAAGCCACTCGCATTGCGCGTAACATGGTGATGTATTACGGTATGAGCGAGAAGATGCCTAACATATCCTACTACGATCCTAAGGGGCAGCTCGGACAGCGGCCCTACAGCGATGAGCGCGCACGCCTTATCGATGAGGAGACCTCTCGCATTGTGAATGAGCAATACGCCCGCGCTAAGGAACTGATTTCAACCCACGCCGCAGAGCATCACAAGGTGGTGGACGCGCTGATGGAGAAAGAGGTGATCTATGCGAAAGATGTGGAGGCTATATTTGGCAAGCGTCCTTGGAAGAGCCGCACGGAGCAACTCCAGGAGGTGGCTGATGAACGCAAGCGTAAAGCTGAAGCTGCAAAGGCTGCCAAAGCGCAAGACCAGCAAAGCACCGATGAGAAGTAGCGCTTTCGGGTTTTCTCCGCAAGAAAGGTAACTATATATATTATTATAAATAATGTGGCATGGTGATATGTTTATAGCCGTGCCACATTTGTTTTTGCCATCTTATAGCGGCATGAGCGATCGCACACCCGACTTGATGACGATGAAGGGGAGGCGGCATATTCAAGAGAGCTGGCTCAAGGCATATTTTTGGATGTGGTATCTCCGATGCTCGCTGTCTCATCAGTAATCGTAGATGATATTACCGCATCTCTACATCGGGCAACCACAACCGACCCTCTCCGAGGCTCTTGTTCCCCTTACCTACGGAATTCACCAAGCTGCGCTGCGCTTGCATGGTGCTAACCACAAAAGAGCATCTCCGATGCTCGCAGCCTGATCAGTAGCAATTTTTTCCCCCCCCTCTAATAAGTCATTATAACCTGAAACTTGCAAATTGAAAGTTGGCTTTGCTTTTTCAGTGCTCTTGGCATGCCAGTTCCTATGGGTGTGGGTAGCGTGAGTGGGTGTATGTGTTTGTGGGGTGGTTGGGGTGAAGGGGATATGAAAAAGGCGCGCCATGGTTGGGTGGCGCGCCTTAAGCTGTGTTTAATTTAATAAAGTGGAATTATCAATTGTGTGTTAGTCTTCCATCACGAAGTCGGAGGCATCTTCATCGGCCCGTTTCTTACGAATGGTGCAGGCACTGTTCTGAAAAGTGTGGCCTTTGCTTCGGTGCACGAGGAAGTCGATTTTGCCTCGGCTTGCCATCTTGTCCTTCACCACCCAGAGGCCGTTCACCCAGTCTGATTTGTGGCCGCTCACCACGATGGTGTCGCCGAACTGGAATCCTGCCCTGTAGAGGTCGAGTGAGAGCGCCACCCAGCGATGCTCGCCTGAGAGCACCTTGTGAGGAACGATACGGTCGCCACTTGCTGTGCCACGTCCGCAACGTCCGCCTGCGTAGTACATGGTGGATCTTACGTTGAACTCACCGGATTGAGCCTGTGCAATAGAGATTAAACATAAAATTGATAGAGTCGCTAATAATAATCTTTTCATATTTCTGTTTTTTAGTGGGCATAGCGCGGAGCAGCCAAATGGAAGCACTGCCTTTTAGAGTGAGAGTGATTGGCTATGCCAGCTTCATCAAAAGGTGCGGAAAAATAGGATAATTGCGCACCAAGAAGCTATCGTTTTCGATGCAAAATTACGTTATCTTATTGAAAACGAATAGGGTTACTTCTTTTTTAACCACTGTGTTAAAAAATGTAATTTTATAAAAAATGCACAAACTTAGAAAATGTGAGTAGCTTTCAAGGTGCTGATTGTTGCTTTTAGTGTTTTTTGCGGTGAGGCTTGGCGGGTTGAATTTTTAGTCAAAAAAAATGGCAAGATGTTAATAAATTTAACATCTTGCCACCTGTATAGGACTATTTTCTTATTCTAATCTTTAGGTTTTGAGCTGGAGTGGAAAAGACTTTTTTTCTTGGTTTTAGGCTCTTTTTCATCGCTGTAGCCATATCCGTAACCATATCCGTATCCGTAACCATAACCATATCCGTAGCCATAACCATACTTCTTCGATTTGAGTTTCACGCCATTGAGCAGAATCACCATATTCTTGATTCTGTCCTCGTCGCTCATCTTTTGGAGCTCTTCAAGGTATCTCTTGTCGATCTTACCCTCACGAATCACATATATAGTGGCATCTACGAAGCGGTTGATAAGAGATGCATCGGCAATCACGCCAAATGGCACGGTATCGAGGATAATGCAGTCGTAGTGCTTTTTCAGTTCATTAATCAGCGTTTCCAATCTGTCGCTCATCAATAGGCTTGTGGGGTTAGGTGGAATGGCGCCCACATTGATGAGGTCGAGGTTCTGGTGTATTTGTCCCTTCATGATGATGTCGTTCACATTGTCCACCATTTCCGAGAGGTAGGCGCTCACGCCCAGGCCCTGGTTGCTGATGCCAGTGTATTCCGAGAAGCGGCCTTTACGCAGGTCTAAGTCCACACACACCACCTTCTTGCCATTGTATGCCGTGGTGAGGGCAAGGTTGAGTGCCAAGAAGCTCTTGCCTTCGCCAGGGGTGGTGGAGGTGAACTGGATCACAGTGCCCTCGTTATGCTTCTTAGGCAGTACATAGTCGAGGTTGGAGCGAATGATGCGCAAGGCTTCGTTCATGCGGTCGCGGCCGTCTTCGCTCACCACGATTTCTTTCGCCTTCTGGCTGGCGTTCTTCTCTGGCACATCACCAATGACGGCTATGTCGCAGTTGTCTTCCACATCGCGGCGTGTGCGAATAAGGGTGTCGAGCGACTGTATCCAGAACAGCAAGTAGATTACGCCTGCAGGGAATGCCAAGCCCAGAATCACGCCCAGACCAGTGATTTTGGCCTGTGCCGGCGACACTTGGCCATTGCTTGCCGACTTCTCAATCACTTTAGCGTTAGGCTCGGTGATGGCCAGCTGCAGCGCATTTTCCTCACGCTTGTTGAGCAGATAGAGGTAGAGTTGCTCCTTGATTTGCTGCTGGCGCGACACTTCAGTGATAGCCTTTTCCTGTGAAGGAATGGCCGACATGCCGCCCGTGGCGCGACCCTCCTGTGAATGGGCGTTCGACTGCTTGAGGCGGAGCGAGTTCACATAGGTGTTGAGCGACTGGAGAATGGTGTTGCGCATTGCGCTCAGCGAGTTGGTGAGTTCAATCATCACAGGGTTGTCCTTACCCGACGACGCCTGAATTTTCTGATACTGGAGCATCTTTTCATTATAGCTGGTGATTTGTCCCTGAATGCCAGCGTCGGAAATACCAGTGTTGCTTGGAATCAGCTCCTGTCCGTTCATTCGGCGAATGTATTCCACAATTTGATTGGCGAGCGACACCTGAAGGTCGGCATCGTTGGCGCTCTTCACAAACTGAAGGCTGGTGGAAGGGTCGCTGAACATCTGCGAGTTCATGCTGTTCACCTTGAGTTGGGCGATACGGCTGTCCACACCGCTAAGGTCTTTCGAGAGCGATTCAATACGCTCGGCGATAAAGTCCTCGGTGTTTCGTGCCACGGTGTTCTTGTCGTCGATGGCCTCCTGGTTATACACTGCCACGAGTGCGTTGAGCACATCTACGCTCAGCTGCTCATTGTCGCAGGTGAAAGTGAGGTTCACCACATCGCTAAACTTGTCGGCAGCCTCCGCATTGAAGTTGGCTTCGAGTTGCTTAGCCACAGAAGCCACAGTGGAGACACGTGCTATGATTTTGTAGTCTTTGAAGTCTTCGTTGTAGATTTGCGTTTTGGTGATGGCGATAGGTCCGAAATCGGTGTTCACCTTGTTGCCAAAGTGCGCCTTCTTCCAGTCGCCGTCGTTGATTTTAAACTCCAGGTCGTTGCCGCCCTTAGGCACCACCGTCATGGAGAAGCCGCTCTTCACCTCCTGGAGAGGGGTGATTTGGATAGGGCTACTTTTATAGCAGTTCACATCGCGCAAATACACATGGCCATAGTAGCGAATGTTCAGGCCAAGCTGGTTCACCACCGTTTCCATCAGCGTGGTGGATTTGAGCTTGTAGATTTCGTTGGCCACCTCATTGCTCGATCCCATTACGCCCAGGTCGCTGAACACAGCCGCCTGGCTACCTGCCGACTTGGTGTCTTTGGTGGTGATGAGGATTTTTGCCGATGAGCTGTACATTTGCGTTTGCGACTTGGCAAACAAAAACGCAAGGCAGCCGAAACCAAGCACTGATATGATGAACCAATACCAGTTTTTGGCGCATGCGGTTAGAAATGGCTTGAGCTGAAAGGCCGATTCTTGTTCTTTCTTGACAGTTCTGTCTTTGGAGGCGTTAGCTCCATTCGACCCATTTTCTTCAATGTTGTTTTGCATACTGTTCTGAGGTATTTTTTTATTGCAATAAATATCTTTTGTTACCGATGATTAAAGTGGTTTGCATTTAATAAATGCTGTGTAATGTGCAAATTTACTGATTATTTTTTATTTAACTGCCAAAAGATATGTGCAAATTTGGACACTCGCCCATTATTTGTGCAAAAGAGCCGCCAAATTTGATTTTTGGCGGCTCTTTATGCGGTGATGCGCGAAAAATATGTGCGCTTGCCTGCTTACTTCTGGAGTGCGGCTATGCTCTCTTTCAGCGTTTTGATTTTAGAGAGCGCGTCGGCTTGCTTCTTGCGCTCGGCAGCCACTACGGCTTCTGGCGCGTTGGCCACAAACCGCTCGTTGCTGAGCTTCTTCTCCACGTTTTTCAGGAAGCCGGTGGCGTAGTCGAGGTCGGCTTGCAGCTTCTTGATTTCCTCTTCCACATTGATGGCTCCTTCCAGTGGCACGCAGTATTCGGTGGTGCCCACCATGAAACTTGCGGCTGCTGGGTCCTTGGCGTCGGCCTCGGCTATGCTGTCGAGTCCGGCGAGCTTGGTCACCACGCTCTTAAACGGATTGGTCCATTTGCCCACAATCACCAAGCCCACAGGCTGCTTTTGTGGAATGTTCTTGCTCAACCGCACGCTGCGCACGCCCGAAATGATGCTTTTAGCCTCTTCCATAGCCTTCAGCAAGTCGGCATCGGCTGGAGCAGGGTTCTTGTCGATGGGCGCATACATGATGCTTTCGCCCTCGGCGCGCTCTGCGATGTGCTGCCACAGCTCTTCGGTGATGAATGGCATGAATGGGTGGAGCAGACGCAGCAGGCTGTCGAAGAAGCGGAGTGTGGCGTCCATGGTGGCGCGGTCGATAGGCTTTTGGTAGGCCGGTTTCACGGCTTCAAGATACCAGGCAGAGAACTCCTCCCAGAACAGGCGGTAGATGGCCATGAGCGCATCGTTGAGACGGAATTTTGAGAACAGATCAATCACTTCGGCCTCGGTGCTGCGGAGCACATTGTCGAACCACTCCACAGCCTTGCGGCTATGCTCTGGCTGGTCGATGTCGGCCACTTCCCAGCCCTTTACCAGGCGGAAAGCGTTCCATATCTTATTGTTGAAGTTACGGCCCTGCTCACAAAGTGCGTCGTCGTAGAGAATGTCGTTGCCGGCAGGGGCAGCGAGCATCAGGCCCATGCGCACGCCGTCGGCGCCGTATTTCTCAATCAGTTCGATAGGATCGGGTGAGTTGCCGAGGCTCTTGCTCATTTTTCTGCCGAGCTTGTCGCGCACGATGCCAGTGAAATACACATGGCGGAAAGGCATTTCGCCCATATACTCATATCCGGCCATAATCATGCGTGCCACCCAGAAGAAGATGATGTCGGGGCCGGTCACAAGGTCGGAAGTGGGGTAGTAGTATTTAATTTCCTCGTTGCCGGGGTTGTTGATGCCGTCGAAAAGCGAGATAGGCCACAGCCAGCTTGAGAACCAGGTGTCGAGTGCGTCTTCGTCGTGCTTGAGCTCCTCGGCTGTGATGTGCTCGTAGCCCTTCATCTTGCGCGCCTTTTCAAGAGCTTCCTCACGCGAAGGCGCCACCACAAATTTCTCCTCCTCGCCCTCGGCTGTGGGCAGGAAGTAGGCAGGAATGCGGTGTCCCCACCATAGCTGGCGGCTGATGCACCAGTCTTGAATGTTGTCGAGCCAGTTTTTGTAGGTGTTCTTATACTTTTCCGGATAGAATTTTAGTTCATCATTCATCACAGGAGGGAGAGCGATGTCGGCAAAGTGCTGCATCTTCAGGAACCACTGCATGCACAGGCGAGGCTCCACGGCGGTGTCGCTGTTGCGCTCAGAGTAGCCCACCTTGTTCTCGTAGTCCTCCACATGGTCGAGCAGTCCGGCCTCATTGAGGTCCTTGGCAATTTGCTTGCGGCAGTCCATGCGGTCCATGCCCACATAGAGGGGTGATGCGCTGGATATGGTGCCGTCGGCGTTGAAAATGTCGATAGTCTCCAAATTGTGCGTTTTGCCGAGCATATAGTCGTTGGTGTCGTGCGCAGGAGTCACCTTCAAGCAGCCCGTTCCAAACTCGATATCCACATAGCGGTCCTCAATCACGTTGATTACACGGCCCACCAGTGGCACAATCACCTTGTGGCCTTTCAGCCACTGGTTCTTGGGGTCTTTGGGGTTGATGCACATGGCGGTGTCGCCCATGATGGTTTCGGGGCGTGTGGTGGCCACCACGGCGTAGTAGCCTTTCTCGTCTTTGTGCACCACGTTTCCTTCGGCGCTGGTGTCAACATTCTCCTGGTCGGCGAGGTAGTATTTCAGATGGTAGAGCTTCGACTGCTCATCGCGGTAAATCACCTCCTCGTTGCTCAGTGCCGTCTGTGCCTTTGGATCCCAGTTCACCATACGCAGGCCACGGTAGATGAGGCCTTTGTCGTAGAGGTCGCAGAACACCTTAATCACGCTCTGGCTGCGCTTCTCGTCCATGGTGAATGAAGTGCGGCTCCAGTCGCAGCTTGCACCCAGGCGGCGCAGCTGCTTCAGAATGATGCCGCCGTGCTCATGTGTCCAGTCCCAGGCGTGCTTCAGAAATTCCTCGCGGGTGAGGTCGCTCTTGCGAATGCCCTGCTGCGCCAGGCGGTTCACCACCTTTGCCTCGGTGGCGATGGAGGCGTGGTCGGTGCCGGGTACCCAGCAGGCGTTTTTGCCCTCCATGCGAGCGCGGCGCACCAGAATGTCTTGAATCGTTTCGTTGAGCATGTGCCCCATGTGCAGCACACCAGTCACGTTGGGTGGCGGAATCACAATGGTGTAAGGCTCGCGCTCATCGGGCACCGACTTGAACAGATCGTGGTCCATCCAGTATTTGTACCATTTATCTTCAACCTCTTTCGGGTCGTACTTAGTAGCTAAAGTGTTCATATTATAATATGATGTTTTGTGATGTATTTAATTTCAAACCACAAAATTACGAAAAAATCTTTTAACCATACCGCCATAGGAGGCTTAATTTAATGTGTGGCCAGTGCTTGGTGGCGTTTTTCTCTTGGTGATAGGGTGGGGCGTATGTTGCCGAATGGTCGAAAAAGGAAATATTATGGTCGAAATGTAAAAAAAGTGTTTTTTGAGATAATTTTGGCCCGATTTCTATGGTTTTATGCAAAAAATGATGAATTATATGTGATGTGTGATTATGAATAATTAACAGTTTGATTCTTGTGAGCTGCTTCATTAACATATATTTTGTAATTAAAAAGAAATACAACATAACTTAACCATAAATTTCCGCAATTAAGTTTTTCAGTTCAAAAAAAGGCATTACTTTTGCATTACTTTCCGTTTTTGAAACACAAGAAAGCAAAAGACGGAACAAACTTGAATACAAACGTTTTATAATAAACATTATTTTATTATGGCAACAGCAACAGCAAAACCAGCTACCGGCAAACTCGGTATTATGGTGGTTGGTCTTGGTGCAGTGAGCACCACATTTATGACTGGCGTTTTGATGACTCGCAAGGGCCTTGCAAAGCCAGTGGGTTCGATGACTCAATACGACAAGATTCGTGTTGGACGTGGCGAAAACAAAAAGTATCTGAAATATAACGAAATTGTGTCGATGCCTTCTTTGAACGACATCGTGTTCACCGCATGGGACGTGTATCCTGCCAACGCTTATGAGAGCGCGATGAACGCGCATGTGCTCAAAGAGAAAGACATTGAGCCGGTGAAAGACGAGCTTCTCGCCATCAAACCTATGAAGGCCGCTTTCGACCACAACTACGCAAAGCGCCTCGATGGCAACAACGTGAAGCAATGCAAGGACCGCTGGGACATGGCACAGCAAATCCGTGAGGATATCCGCAACTTCAAGAAAGAAAGCGGTGTGGACCGCGTGGTGGTGCTCTGGGCTGCCTCTACCGAAATCTATGTGGCTCCCGACATGAAGTATCACGGCACTCTGGCAGCTCTTGAGGCAGCCATGAAGGCCAACGATGTGGAACACGTGGCTCCTTCTATGTGCTATGCTTACGCAGCCCTGATGGAAGACTGCCCATTCGTGATGGGCGCTCCTAACACCACCGTGGATATTCCTGCCATGTGGGAACTGGCCGACGCCAAGAAGCTGCCTATCGCTGGCAAGGACTTCAAGACTGGCCAAACTCTGGTGAAGAGCGGTTTCGCTCCAATCATTGGCACTCGTATGCTCGGCTTGAACGGCTGGTTCTCTACCAACATTTTGGGCAACCGCGATGGCCTCGTGCTCGATGAGCCTGCCAACTTCCGCACCAAGGAAGTGTCGAAGCTCTCTACCCTTGAGTCGATTCTCGTGGCTGAAAAGCAACCCGACCTCTACAGCAACTACTATCACAAGGTGCGTATCAACTACTATCCACCTCGCGACGACAACAAGGAAGGCTGGGACAACATCGACATCTTTGGCTGGATGGGCTACCCGATGCAGATTAAGATCAACTTCCTCTGCCGCGACTCTATCCTTGCCGCTCCTCTCTGCCTCGACCTGTGCTTGCTCATCGACCTCGCACACCGCGCAGGCCGCTACGGCACTCAACGCTTCCTGAGCTTCTTCTTGAAGAGCCCACAACACGACTACACCGTGGACGAAGTGCCTGTGAACCACCTCTTCCAGCAGTATGTGATGCTGAAGAACGCTATCCGCGAAATGGGTGGCTATGAGGCTGACGAAGAAATCGATTAATGAACAATCAGATGTAATCGCAGTACATACATTTCCTTAAATATACGAGAATCGGGATTGCCTAACGCAAAAGTGTGGCAGTCCCGATTTTTCTTTTTTTCTGCCGCGGAATTTTTTTTGCTGGCAAGGTGGTGATGTGTGACGCAAATTATTTATCTTTGTGGCTGGAAAATGTTTTTAATCACAATATTTAATTTATAAAACAATTATCAAAACACAATGAAGAGGCACTTGATTACTTTTGCATTTGTAATGCTTCTGCTTCCTGTGGCTGGCACTGCCTCAGCCGACAATGGAACATCGATGGAAAATGGTTATGAATATGTGGATCTGGGGCTGCCCAGTGGCACCATGTGGGCTACCAAGAACATTGGCTCGCACTCTCCAGTCGATATTGGCGACTACTACTCGTGGGGCGAGGTGGAGACCAAAAGCAGCTACACCAAAGACTCCTACAAATGGGGCATCTGTAACTCGGAAGACCAGGTGCTTAAATACAACGACACCGACAAGAAGACGAGGCTCGACCCGGAAGACGATGTGGCAATCGCGAAGTGGGGCGGACGCTGGCGTATGCCCGTCAAGGATGAGTTTGAGGAGCTTTTGGAAACGTGCGAGGTGAAACTCACCAATTACCCCGACAATGATTCATACATGGTGTATGAGGTGAAGGGACCCAATGGGAATGCAATCTATTTTCATTTTTGTGGCTATATGACGATGGACAAAGTTCGCGATTATAATCAGCGAGCCTATTTCTGGACATCCGACCTGAACCAGGAAAAGTCGGTGCAAGGCTTTATACCTAATGCTAAAGCGATAGAATTCTGCATCTATAGTGATGGACGCAAATGGGTGGGCATCACCAATCGGTATATGGGATGCCCTGTACGCCCAGTGTTCAGACCGCGGGTTTCGACTGGCGTTGGCCAGACAGTGGCTGCCGATGCCTTTGCCTATAAAGTGGTGAGCGGTGGCATTGTCAGCGATCAAGACTTCACCATTTATGATGTGTATGGCCGTGACGTTACGGCTCAGAATGGCACATTGAGAGGGCTGTATATACTGAAGTGCGGGGCTGTGGCAAAGAAAGTGGTCATTGGCCAGTAGCCAGGCTCATTATATGCCTCGGGCAACAGGCACATAGCATTACGCCCCGCCGCCAAAGAGGTGGTGGGGCGCTCTATATGGGTGCGCTCTATATGGGTGGTGTGGCGGTGTGGGCTTATTTGGCGATGATGAGGTCGATGCCGAGGTCCTCGATGGCGGCGCGGTCTTTAGCAGAAATGCCAGCGTCGGTGATAATCACATCAATATCCTCCGTGTTGCCAATCTTGGCGAAACCGCGCATGCCAAACTTGCTGGAGTCGGCGAGCACGATCGTTTTCTGTGCCGTCTGCATCATTTTCTGGTTGAGGTTGGCCTCACGCATATCCGTGGTGGAGAACCCGAACTCAAAGTCGATGCCGTCAACACCAAGGTAGAGCTTGCTGAAAGCGCAGTTTTTCAGAATCATTTCGCTGTATTCGCCCACCACCGAGAGCGAGCTGTGGCGCAGCATACCGCCGAGCTGCACAATGTCGATGTTTTCGTGCTCCGAGAGCGTTTCGCTCACTTGAAGCGAAGCCGAAACCACGGTGATGCGTCCTTTAGGCTCGATGCTGCGTGCAAGGGCGTGCACGGTGGTGCCAGAAGCCAGAATGATGGAGTCGTTGGCGGTGATGAGCTTGGCGGCCTCGCGGCCAATGAGTGTTTTCTGCTCGGTGAACAGTTTCTCCTTCTCGTTCACTGAACGGTTGCTCGTGAAGGGGTTGAGCATAATGGCGCGGCCGTGGCTGCGGTAAAGTTTGTTCTCCTTCTCGAGCTCGGTTAAGTCTTTTCGTATGGTGACGGACGACACCTGTAAGATGTCGGCAAGCTCAGTCACTTGGGCCGATCCCTTTTTAAGCAGGGCGTTCATAATGATTTGATGTCGTTGCTCTTTTGTCATGTTGTGATTGTGAAGTTTTCTCTATCGGGTTTTACCTCAAAACTTGTAAAAGTGTTCGTTTCCACTTACAAAAATACAAAACATATTCATCATTATGAAATTAAAAATGAGAAATATATGTAAAAATTTGCCCTATTACAAAAAAGGTGGTATATTTGTTGCGAAAAAAAACTAAAAAGGTTGCGAAACAAAAACAGCACCACTGTTTTTGCTTCGGTTTCCCTTTTTTCTATGAATTGCTTAATATATTAAAACTTACTTTTCAACCTACAAAAAAACGTTTTTAGGGTAATGAATCAGAAACTGAAAAACAAATACGATGTCATCGTTATCGGTGGCGGCATTACTGGCGCGGGTACGGCTCGCGACTGCGCTATGCGTGGGCTCAGTGTGCTGCTGATCGAGCGAAACGACTTTGCCCATGGTGCCACGGGCCGTAACCACGGCTTGCTGCACAGTGGTGCTCGCTATGCGGTGACAGACCAGGAGTCTGCCACGGAGTGCATTCAAGAGAACATGATTTTGCGCAAAATTGCGCGTCACTGTGTAGATGAGACGGAAGGCCTGTTTATCACGCTTCCCGAAGACGACCTGGCTTATCAGGCCACCTTTGTGGAATCGTGCCGCAAGGCCGGCATCAGCGCCGAAATCATCGATCCAGAGCAGGCTAAAATCATGGAGCCGGCGGTGAACCCTACGCTCATAGGCGCCGTGAAGATTCCAGATGCCTCTATCGACCCATTCCGCCTGACTATGGCCAACGTGGTGGACGCACGCCTTCATGGCGCCGACATCATCAACTACCACGAGGTGACCGAGCTGATCATCGACCAGACCCGCGTGGTGGGCGTGAAGATGCGCGACCAGCACACAGGCGAAATGCGCGAGGTGCATGCCGACCTCACCATCAATGCCGGCGGCATCTGGGGCATGCTCGTGGCCAAGATGGCTGGCATTACCGTAAATATGTTTCCTGCTAAAGGCTCGCTGCTCATCTTTGGGCATCGTGTCAACAATATGGTCATTAACCGCTGCCGCAAGCCTGCCAATGCCGACATTCTTGTGCCAGACGACAACGTGTGCGTGATTGGCACCACCAGCGACCGTGTGCCTATCGAAACGTGCGACGACATGAAGGTGACCGACGAGGAAGTGGAAGTGCTCCTCACCGAAGGCGCACAACTTGCCCCCGCTCTTGCCACTACCCGAATTCTGCGTGCCTATGCAGGCGTGCGTCCGCTGGTGGCCAGCGACAACGACCCGAGCGGCCGAAGCATCAGCCGTGGCATCGTCACCCTCGACCACGCCACTCGCGATGGTCTGGAGGGATTTGTGACCATCACCGGTGGTAAGATGATGACCTACCGCCTGATGGCTGAGATGGTGACCGACCTCGCCTGCAAGAAATTGGGCGTGAACAAGGCCTGCGAAACCCGCACCACTCCGCTCCCAGGATCGGAGGCGAAGATTTCCGACGAGAGTCTGCGCACCCTCAGTTTTGCCGACAAGGCTGCTGAAGGTCGTCACGGCACCTACACCAAAGACATTAAGGCCGCCGACGAACTCGACGAGGCATTGGTGTGCGAGTGTGAAGGCGTGTCGGTTGCCGAGGTGGAATACACCAAGAAGACTCAGCATGTGGCCAACTTAATCGACTTGCGCCGCCGCACCCGCGTGGGTATGGGCACCTGCCAAGGCCAACTCTGCTCCTGCCGCGCTGCAGGACTGCTCTGCCAGGGCAACAACGCCGACAAGGTGGCTGCCGAATTGGCTGATTTTGTAGATGAACGCTGGAAGGGCATGAAGCCTGTGGCTTGGGGCGCTACCCTCAACGAGGCTCAGCTCATAGCCATGGTGTATGAAGACCTCTGTGGCGTGGACCAGTTTGTAAAAGAAGGAGGTGAGAAATGAAATTCGACACTATTATAATAGGTGGAGGCCTTAGCGGCCTTACTGCCGGCTTGGCTCTTCAGAAAGCCGGAAAGCGTGTGGCTATCGTGAGTATGGGCCAAAGCACACTGCACTTCAATTCTGGCTCGTTCGACCTACTCGGCTACGACGCACAGGGCGCAGTGGTGAGCAATCCGCTCGAAGCCATAGCCAAACTTGATGCCAAGCACCCATATTCAAAATGTGAAAATATTGAAGCCTTGGCGGCTGAGGCAAAAGCGCTGCTCACCGACTCAGGCGTGAAAGTGAACGGCGATGCCAAAGCCAACCACTTCCGCATCACTCCAATGGGCGCACTGAAGCCCGCATGGCTCACCATCGACGACTATGCCACGCTTGCCGAGGCTGGCAAGACCCCTTGGCGCAAGGTGGCGCTGGTGAATGTGATTGGCTATCTCGATTTCCCCACCAAATTCATTGCTGCCGGCCTTCGCAAGCTCGGCGCTGAGGTGGATGTGAAAGGCTTCACCACCGAAGAGCTGGAGAAAGCTCGCAAGAGCCCGTCGGAAATGCGTGCATCGAATATCGCTAAAGTGCTCGGCAATGCCCAGGCGGTGAGCCGTGTGGCCAGCGAGGTGAACGCACAGATTAATGGCGGTGGCTACGATGTGGTGCTGCTTCCTGCTGTGCTCGGTATTGCCGACGCCACGCTCAGCCAGCAGCTGAAGGACGAGGTGAACTGCCCCGTGCAATATCTTGCCACCCTTCCACCATCGGTGCCTGGCGTGCGCGTGCAGAACTTGCTCCGCAAGCGCTTTATAGCAGCCGGAGGCGTGCACCTTACAGGCGACAAGGCCAATGGCGGCGTGATAGAGAACGGCACACTCAAGAGCGTCACTACCGAGAACTTGGTGGACACTCCGCTGAAGGCCGACAACTTTATCCTTGCCACTGGCTCATTTGTGAGCGACGGCCTCACCAGCAACTACGACGAAGTGACTGAATCGGTGCTCGGTGTTGACGTTGACGCTGTGGCAGGCAATCATAGCCAGTGGGTGAAGTTTGGCGTGTTCAACGCGCAACCCTACATGGAATTCGGTGTGGCCACCGATGAGAAGCTCCATGTGAAGAAAGATGGAAAAGTGATTAACAACTGCTACGCTGTGGGCTCCGTGCTCAGCGGCCACAACCGTGTGAAGATGGCCGACGGAACGGGCGTTTCGATGCTCACCGCACTTCAGGCAGTGAAAAATATTTTAAAATAACTCATCCGATATGGCAGACTTACAAATTAACAGCGAAAGCGTTTTCAATTTCGAGCAATGTTTGAAATGCTCCATTTGTACGGTATATTGCCCAGTGTCGGCAGTAAATCCCACATATCCAGGTCCTAAGCAGGCCGGACCCGACGGCGAGCGTTATCGCCTCAAAAAGCCAGTGTTCTTCGACGAGAACCTGAAAAAATGCCTCAACTGCAAGCGCTGCGAGGTGTCGTGCCCTCAGAATGTGAGGGTGGGCGACATTATTCAAGCCGCTCGCATGAAATACAGCACCCATAAGCCCAGTCTGCGCGACCGCCTGCTGGCGAGCACCGACTTTGTGGGCACTATGGCCAACCGCTTTGCGCCCATCGTGAACATCACGCTGGCCATGAGTTTGACGAAGAACCTGATGCACTCCACCATCGGTGTGGATAAGCACCGCCAGTTCCCCGCCTACAGCTCAAAGCGCTTCGAAACTTGGTATAAGCGCGAGGCTAAGGCCCAGCAGGCGCAGTATAGCAAGCAGGTGAGCTATTTCCATGGCTGCTATGTGAACTACAACTATCCTAAGCTCGGACAGGACTTGGTGAAGATTATGAATGCCGTGGGCTATGGCGTGCAGCTGCTCGACAAGGAGAAGTGCTGTGGCGTGGCAAAGATTGCCAACGGCCTATACGACCAGGCCAAGAAGCATGGCAACATCAATATCTCCTCCATTCGCAAGGCGAAGGAAGAGGGCAGAGTGACACTCGCCACCAGTTCCACTTGCTGCTTCACCATTCGCGATGAGTATGAGCACGTGCTCGGTCTGGAATCGGGCGATGTGCGCGACAGCATGACGCTCGCCACCCGCTTCCTCTACCAGCTTATCGACGAGGGTAAAATAAAACTCGCTTTCCGCCCCGACTACCACAAGCGCGTGGCCTACCACAGCGCCTGCCACATGGAGCGCATGGGCTGGGTGTTCTACAGCACAGAACTGCTGAAGATGATTCCGGGTATCGACTTCATTATGCTCGACTCGCAGTGCTGCGGAATATCGGGCACCTACGGTTTCAAAAAAGAGAACTATGAAGTGTCGCAAGCCATTGGTTCCGGTCTGTTTAAGCAAATCAAGGAGGTGGCTCCCGACTGCGTATCCACCGACTGCGAAACCTGCAAGTGGCAGATTGAGATGTCAACCGGCGTGAAGGTGGAGAATCCCATCAGCATTCTTGCCGACGCACTCGACGTGGAACAGACAATAAAGCTGAATTCATAATTAATTAATTTTGTAATACTAAGTGGTCGGCATCATGCGTGATGCAGTTATGCCGACCTTTATTTTTACAAAAGCCGCAATTATGGATTGCTGACAGTAATTAACGGAATAATACATTAAATAAATAACTTAACTACAAAACAATTTTAAAATAACTATGGCAAGTTTTTTAGCTCCTCCAGCACCAAAGCCGGCCCAGACAGGCCCAGCGGCCGATGCAAAATATAAGAAATTGCGTTGGCAGGTGTTTATCGGTATTTTTATCGGTTATGCAGGTTTCTACATCGTAAGAAAGAACTTTTCAATGGCAATACCAATGCTCGCGCCCTTTGGCTTCGACAAGGGCGAATTGGGTATTGTGCTTTCAATGAACGCTATTGCCTACGGATTTTCAAAATTCGTGATGGCAAGTATCAGCGACCGAAGCAACGCGCAGCGCTTCCTGCCACTCGGCCTGGTGTGCGCCGCCATATCAATGCTGTTTATGATTGTGCCAGTGCAGTGGCTTGGCGCAGAGCATAAGAGTGCCGCCATTGCTCTGATGGCAGCCCTCAACTTCCTCGTGGGTTGGTTTAACGGTATGGGCTGGCCTCCATGCGGCCGTGTGATGACACACTGGTTCTCCATCAAGGAGCGTGGCACATGGATGAGTTTCTGGAACTGCGCCCACAATGTGGGTGGCGCTCTCGTAGGCCCAATGGCTGTGTATGGCGCCATGTGGTTCGGCTCATGGTTCTATGGCTCAAACACTGAATACTACTTCCTTATCGGCACTTACGCATTCCCTGCAGCAGTGGCTGTGCTTGTGGCTGTGGTGGCCTACTTACTGATCCGCGACACTCCACAATCATGCGGACTTCCTTCTATTGAGGAATGGAGTGGCTGCGCCGCCAAGAACTACAGCAAAAATGATGAGAAGGCGCTCACAGTGAGCCAGATATTCAAGACTGTGCTCAGCAACAAGCTCCTGTGGTATATCGCATTTGCCAACGCATTCGTGTATATGGTGCGCTACGGATGTCTCGACTGGGCTCCTACCATTCTGAAGGAGCAAGGCGTGAACTTGGAGAACGCCGGTTGGGCTTACTTCGCTTATGAAATGGCTGCTATTCCTGGCACCATCTTCTGCGGCTGGCTCAGCGATAAGGTGTTCCATGGCCGCCGTGCATTGCCTACTATTCTCTTTATGGCTCTGGTGGCTGTGGCTATTGTGGTGTACTGGCAATTCTTCAACAACTTCAATGTGGTGATTGCCTGCTTGATAGCTATTGGCTTCCTGATCTACGGCCCTGTGATGCTCATTGGTGTGCAGGCTCTCGACCTCGCTCCTAAGAACGCCGCCGGCACCGCCGCTGGCTTGACCGGCTTCATGGGTTATGTGCTCGGTACCGCCGTTCTTGCCAACGTGGTGATTGGCTACGTGGCAGAAAATGCCGGCTGGGACTGGACCTTCATTCTCCTGATTGGCGCTTGCGTGCTCTCCATCTTCTTCATGGCACTCACCTACAAGGAAGAAAAATACCTTGCTGAGCAAGACAAGAACTAATTACACACCATTTCACAATTGTGAATTAACTCTCTAAACAATATTAAAAACTATGGCAAATGATGTTTATGCCTCGTTAGGCAATGACAAAAAAAGATTCCTTCACTGGCAGTGGCGCGTCATCCTCGTGACGATGATAGGCTATGCAGTGTTCTATTTTGTTCGTAAGAACATGTCGGTGGCCATGCCTGGTATCACGGCAGAATATGGCGTCACCAACAAGAGTTTCGGCTGGATTATCTTCGCCGGCTCACTGGTGTATGGTTTTTCACGCTTCATCAACGGCTACCTCGTTGACCGTGTGAAAGGCCGTATTGTGATGGCGTGCGGCTTGCTGCTCTGCGCCCTTTCAAACTTCCTGTTTGGCTACGGAGCCAACCTGAGCGCCTTGTTCACCGGCGTGAACGAAGGTCCCGACTTCGTGAACATGTTTATTATGGTGATGGGTATCACCATCATTATTAACCAATACTTCCAGGGCTTTGGCTATCCTCCATGTGCGCGTATTCTCCCTCACTGGATTCACCCAAGCCAGCTGGCCACTAAGATGAGTATCTGGAACTGCTCTCACTCTATCGGTGCAGCTCTTGCCGTGGTGGCTTGTGGCTACATTATGGGCACGATGGGTACCGACATGAGTCAGGAGCATGGTGTGGTGAACACCATCATCGCCAATCTCACCGCCAACGGTGTGGAGCAGGCTAAGGCTGTTGAGCAGGCTGCCACCTATGCCGCTCATATCGGCGCATGGAAGTGGTGCTTCTACGCTCCTGCATGCCTTGCAGTGGTCACTGCCATCTTCGTGTTCATCGGCTTGCGCGACGAGCCTAAGGAAGTGGGTCTGCCCGATCTTCCCGACACTGGTTTGGGCGCTTTGAACGAGAACAAGAAGAGCGCAAAGGCACGCAAGAAATTTGAGATGGTGATGGTGTGGAAAAACCGTTGGGTATGGACATTCTGCATTGCCAACCTCTTTGTGTATGTGGTGCGTATGGGTGTGCTCGACTGGGGGCCAAAATTCTTGACCGAAGCCCGTGGCCTCGACATCAAGAGTGCCACTTGGACCACTGCCGCCTTTGAAATTGCCGGTATCGTGGGCACCCTGTTTGCAGGCTGGGCCACCGACCACATCTTCAAGGGTAAAGGCCACCGCATGTGCGTGGTGTGCATGGCAGGCGCCGCTATCTTTATGACCATCTTCCGCTTCTTGCCAGCTGATGCAGGCATGACCCTTACCGCAGCCGTGCTCGTGGGCGCAGGTTTCTGCATTTATGGTCCACAGGCCCTTATCGGTATTGAGCTTGGCAACCAAGCCACTAAGGAGGCTTCAGCCCGTGCCAATGGTATTGCCGGTATTCTCGGTTACCTCGGTTCAGGCTTGAGCGGTCTGCTCGTGGGCTATGTGGCCGATGCATTCGGTTGGACTCGCGTGTTCGAAACCATCATTGTGGTGGCTATCATTGGTATGTTTGTGCTGATTTCGATGTGGGCTGCACCACGCGACGGTTACAAGCGTGCATCTGAAATCGTTTACGACGACGAAGAATAATCAATAATCACATGAAAAGGTGAATAGGACATGCACAAGATTTTCCTACTCACCTTTTCTCTTTTTACACATTATATATAACAGACTATGGAATTTAATAAATATTGCTCGCCACTGGGTGAGGATAAACTGATGGAGGCACTTGCCAAGATTAAGCACGTGGCACTCGACATGGACGGCACCATCTATATGGGCTCAACCCTGTTTCCTTACACCATCAAGTTCCTCGACACGCTCACGGCAAATGGCATCAGCTATTCATTCCTTACCAACAACCCAACCAAAAGCCACAAGGACTACTTGCTGAAGCTTGAAAAATTGGGTATTCACGCCACCGACGAGCAGATGTACACATCATCGCTCGCCACAATCGACTACATCAAGCAGCACTATCCCGAAGCAAAACGCCTCTTCACCCTTGGCACGCCAAGCATGCAGGAGGAATTTGTGAAGGCAGGCTTTGAACTGTGTGCCGACGATCCCGCCGACCGCCCCGATGTGCTTGTGGTGGCATTTGACACCACGCTCCAGTACTCCCGCCTGTGCCGTGCCACCTGGTGGGCATCAAAAGCCGACATTCCTTACATTGCCACAAACCCCGACTGGGTGTGCCCAACCGATCAGGAAGTGATTCTGGTGGACTGTGGCTCAATCTGCAAGGCCATAGAGGGCGCATGCAAGCGCAAGCCCGACGTGGTGATAGGCAAGCCAAACCCCAATATGCTCTACTGCATTCGCGACAAGTATGGCTACGAGAGCGATGAGCTGGCTATGGTGGGCGACCGCATCTACACCGATGTGGCCACAGCCCAGAACGCAGGCTCGCTTGGCGTGCTCGTGCTCAGCGGCGAAACCACACTTGAAACCGCACTTGCCAACGACCCCAACCCCGATTTGACAGCTGAAAACATAGAGGTGCTGGGCGAATTGTTGGTAAAAGCGCATAAAAATTAAAAAAATCGAAAATTTACTTTCGATTTGAAAAAACTTTCGTATATTTGCGAAAACTAAAAATCCTTTAATGGCGCTTAGCACCAAAAAAAGGTGTAGAAATGCTAATGAAGACTAACGACAAACTAAATACACAACTTATTAGCAATACACAATTTATTAAACAAGTATAAGCTTTAACTTATATACTAATTTAATTATTCTACTAACTAAATTTTCAAAATTATGAAGAAATCGATTTTTACTCTTCTTAGCTGTGCAGCTCTTACCGCACCAGCTATGTTTGCTGAAGAGGCTGTGGCTCCTGAAGCTACCGCTGAACCAGCTGCTGAAGCAGTAGCAGAACCAGTAGCAGAACCACAAGGTGATTTTGCTGACTTCCTGAAGAAAATGCCAGTTAAGATCTCTGGTTACCTCCAGACTGGCTGGAACTGGACTCATAACAAGAACGCTTCATCATCTTCTTTCCAGGCTAAGCGCCTCCGCTTGATCATGGACGGCAAGGTGGCTGAAAACGTTGACTTCCGCCTCCAGATTGAAGCCTTCAACGGTATTGCAGGCTCAACCAACGGCAATGTCCAAAAGAATATCCAAGTGATGGACGCGTTCGCAACTTGGAAAATCTGCCCAGAATTCAAGGTTCGCGCCGGTCAATTCTACACTCCACTTGGCTATGAAAACTACGACATCTCTCCAGCTACTCTGGAAACCGTAGATTTCTCTAACATCGTTTATCGTATTGCTTGCCGCAACCCATATTCTTACAACTTCGTAGATTATGGCCGTGACCTCGGCGTTATGCTCATTGGTGACATCGACAAGTACTTCCACTACGACTTCGCCGTTACCAACGGTTCTATTCCTTGCAAAGACGACAACAACAAGACTAAAGATATCTACGCAAGCGTAACTATCAAGCCTTTCAAGAACTTCAACGTGAAGGCTACTTACAACTGGGGTGAATACAACCCACAGGCTCTCGCTGGTGGCACTGCTCCAGGTATGGGCGTTTCTAAGTACATGCCAATGAACCGCTTCGTGGCTGGTTTGTGGTACAACGATCCTGAAGGTCTTGACTTCCGCGCTGAATATGGCTTCATGAAGTCGAAGAAGAACGACCTCACCTACGTTGATGAGCAGGGTGCTTATGTGTTCCTCGGCTACCATGCAGGCAAGTTCCTTCCACTCGTTCGTTGGGACATGTATAAAGACGATATGGCTAAGACCACTACCAACAACTACAACCGTATTCTCGTAGGCTGCACTTACCAGCTCTTCAAGAACGTGAAGATCCAGCTCAACTATGGTCACTTCATGTATGGCGACAAGGTGAAAGAAGCTAACGGAATCAACAAGAGCGACCAAATTCAGCTCATGGGTCTCTTCAAGTTCTAATTTCACAACTCGAAGTTAACTTTTTACCAAATATTTTAAAAACAATTTCATTAACCAAAAACTAAAAAGCAGTTTTATTATGAAAAAATTAATGCTTCTTTTGGCTGTTTGCTCATTCGGTTTGGCAAACGCTCAGCATCTCGGTACTGAATACCGTTTGAAGAAGGTGATTGAAGTTCCTGGCCGTCAAGGTATCGCTGCCGACAAGGATTACTTCTATGTGTCTGACACTCGCGGTCTTTACAAATACGACCACAACTGGAACCTTGTGAAGAAACGTGTTCAGACTAAGGACAAGAACGGTAAGTTCATCGATCCTTTGTTCAACAATCCAGATCCTGCTAAGGGTGGTGCTAACCACTTCGGCGACATCGACGTTTACGATGGCAAGATCTACACTGGTAACGAATATTTCAACCTCGGCCGTGGTGTGAACATCTCAGTTGATATCTACGATGCCAACACTCTCCAATACATCGAAAGTATTCCTTGGAAGCCAGAATCTGGCCAAGTTGAGGTGTCTGGTGTAGCAGTGGACCGCGAGCGTAACCTCGTATGGCTCTCTGACTGGGTTGACAGCCGTTACGTATATGCTTACAGCCTCGAGACTAAGCAATACTACACTAAGGTGCAATGCCGTCCTGAACCATACTGGTGCCAGGGTATCTACATCTGCGATGGTACTATGCTTCTCGCTGCTGATGATGGTGAATCTACTTACCACATCGCCGACAACGTGTACAAGATGGACATCACTGGTGCTCCTTTCACCGGTCTTGTTGATGGTACTGAACCAGTTAAGGACACTCCTTGGAGCGTTAAGACTGACAAGAACGGTAAGGTTGTTACCCGCACTGGCAAAATCGCTGGTGGTGCAATGGCAGGTCGCGTAGAACTCTTCCGCGAAATGACTGACTTCCGCCGCGCTGGTGAAATTGAAGGTCTTACCGTAGATCCTGTAACCGACGATCTTCTCGTTCTCAACAACCGTGGTACTCAGATCATCCTCGGTATGAGCCAAGGCCCATTCAAGAACGAAGGTTACACTAAGGAAATCCACGAAGTATATGTTTATGAAAAAATTAAATAATTCTTCACGAATTTTTTAAGCTAACAGATAAACTTATATAACGTATGTGCCTCCTCAGGACGAGTTCCCGAGGAGGCTTTTTTTGCGTATGTAGGGTGTTATTCGTAACTTTGCACCCACACGATTCATTGGGGTGCTAAACCAATGTGGTTTGACAAATCAAAGCGGTTTGGATAATCAATCCGGTTTCACAAAACCAATCCGGTTTGAAAATCAATCCGCGGTAGGGACGTGGCATGCCGCGTCCGCCTTGAGGTGAATGTTAATTATGGCGATGCGTAACCCTGGCGTGGTGCGTAAAACCCTATATTGAGCGCATCCCTGGTGTGGTGCGTACCCCGTCACGATTTGATGAATAGCCGCGTTAGCCTTGGCGCGTATGGTGATTTTCTTTTTGATGTTACGTGTCGGATGGGCGGACGTGACATGTCGCGTCCCTACGGGTTTCTGCATGCTTTATGAAGCGTGTGTGATATAAGTTTTCTATAATGATAAATAATACTGATTGCTTATGAAAAGTGAAGTGGCAGTGCTGGTGCCAATATATCGCGACTCGCTCACGCCCTACGAGGAAATATCGTTGCGGAGCATTGTGCGCGTGCTCGCTGATTATCCCATATTCTTTGTGAAGCCTGAGCATCTGGCGCTCACTGAGGTGGGGAAGCGGTTTCCTGAAATAGGCGCTGAGTGTTTCGACGACTCTTTGTTCACTTCCATTCACGCCTACAACACGCTCATGCTGTCCACTGCTTTTTATGAGCGTTTTTCGCAATACCGCTATATACTTATCGCTCAGCTCGACGCTTTCATTTTTCGTGATGAACTGCACGAATGGTGTCAGAAGGACTACGACTATGTGGGTGCACCATGGATAGTGCGCAGCATCTACAATAATCCTTTCATGCGCCTGTGCTCAAAAATGAAGCGAGCCTATTGCAATATCACAGGAAAGCCCAATTCGCAGATCACGGGCAATAAAGTGGGCAACGGTGGCCTTTCTCTGCGCAAGGTGGAGGCACATATCCGTGCCACCCGCACGCTTGCCCACGAGGTGGAGCAATATCTGGCGCATCAGCATTATCACCTGTTCAACGAGGACGTGTTTTTTGCCATAGAGCCTAACCTTCATGGCCTTGATTTTAAATATCCCGATTATAAAGAGGCGCTAAAATTCAGCTTCGACAAGCACCCAGCCTATTGCTACAAGTTGAACGGCTTTCAGCTTCCATTCGGCTGCCATGGGTGGAACAAGAAACGTATGATTAAATTCTGGAAACCGATTATTGAGGCGCACCAATAGAGACCGTGGCCGATGATGGCGTAACGTGACGTCGGTCGGTCGTCATTTCCTTTTACCCTTAGATAAGCACTTTTGATGGCCGCTGGTGGCTATCTTTTGCTTGACCACATTGTGGGCTTCTTACAGCTCTCCATGTAGTAGCGCTCCTCTTCGTCGATACATTCCGAATTAATATACCATGGCAGGTGCTGTATGGAATAAGGCTCTGCCATGCGGTACGACTCCAGCGTGACCCTGCGGCTCAAGCCAATGCGAGGGCGGTAGAGCGCAAAAGTGGTGTCGATGGGTGCTCGGTAAAGCGTCAGCCCGTTCACCTGTGTTTTCTCCTTAAAGTATTTGCTTTCAAAAGCCACAACCTCCTTTTTGTGCGCATAATAGTCGGGAATGTCGGTAAGCCGGATCGACGGTCCTATTTTAAAAGCCTTTTTCTTGTGGCGCTTCAGAATACAGAACATTTGCTCCACCACATCTGCAGGGCACTCGTGTGAGAGCATCACATCGGGGTCGGTGTAAATGTAATAGTCGGAGCAAAAACGCCTGCGCACCGGGGCATACTTCCACAGCGCCTTGAAGCCGAAATTCTGGGGCAGGCGCACCACCTCAAACTCACACTTCTCATACCATTCAAGCAGTGGGGGATAGGTGCTTTGATTGTCGAGGATAACGATTCGGCGGTAGCCCCGTGAAGTGAGCGAGCCGATCAGGCGCTTGAGCATCGTGAGGCGGTTGTAGTTGTTGATGATGATGGGAATTTGGCGCGCGTCGGTGATTTTGGAGGGGAAGAACCGCTCCATCAGGTAAAAATAGTTTGCGCGAATGACGTCTTTGGTGTGAGGGAAGATTTCCATACTGCAAAATTAGTGAAATGCTCCCGCGCAATCAAAAAATGTGAAAAAATAAATATTAACCTACTGGCTAACTGAGGTGTTAAATCGTTATGCGAAAGTGAATATTACGGTTTATAGGGTTTCGGTTTGTGATTTTAACATTTTCATAACGAAGATTAGCAACCAAATTTTTTGAAGAATGCTTTAAAAACCTTAAATTTGCAAAAGCTAACTATTAATGTTGTCAATAATACTGCTCTTATAAACATAAATTTCATTGTTTATAAACCGCATATTTGCTGTTGAAAAAACGACTATCATTTATTTAATAACTAATAATAACTTTCTATGATGCATTTTAAACACGCGTTAAAATTCGCATGGTTGCTCTTGATGCTTGTGGTTGCCACATCGGTTGCCGCTCAGGACAGAGTGACGGGTACCATTTATGAAAGTGACGGCAAAACGCCTATGATTGGCGCTACCGTTATGGAAAAGGGTACTAAAAATGGAACAAGCACCGACATCGACGGCCACTTCTCCCTGAAGGTGAAAGGCAAGAACCCTGTGCTTGTAGTGAACTCAGTAGGTTACAAGACCCGCGAGGTGAAGCCCTCCGGCGGCAAGGTGACCCTCACAATGGAAGAGGCAAGCAAGATGCTCGACGGTGTGGTGGTGACCGCACTGGGTATCACCCGTGAGCAGAAATCACTCGGCTATGCCGTGTCGAAGGTTGATAACGCCGAACTTACCAAAACCTCAAGCGGTAACTGGCTGAACTCACTCGACGGCAAGGTGGCAGGCTTGAGCCTCACCAGCGCCAACTCCGGTCCTACAGGATCGCTCCGCGTGGTGCTCCGTGGCGACCAGTCGCTCAACTATGGCGCCAACGAGGCCCTGTTTGTGATCGACGGTGTGCCTGTGACCAGCGGAACCGTATCTTCTGGTAGTGGCAGTAGCTACTCCAACAATGATGCCCCTGTGGACTTCGGTAACGCAGCCTCAGATCTTAACCCTGAAGACATTGAAAACGTGAGTGTGCTGAAAGGCCCTGCCGCTACGGCTCTTTATGGTAGCCGTGCCGCTAACGGCGCCATTATCATCACCACCAAGAACGGCCGCCAGCGCAAAGGCGTGGGTGTGTCGCTCAGTTCTTCAATCGTATGGGAAAAGGCTGGCTACTTCCCCGACTTCCAGAAGGAATACGGACCTGGCGCCGACATGGGCTATCGTGACTATTCAAGCTGGAACGTATCTGCCGACGATGCTCCCGACGGAGTGGCAGTGACCCGTAACTATTCACGCTACGCTTACGGTGCAAAATACGACGCTAACCAGATGCGCTACCTCTATCGCTCGCGCAACTGGGAAACTGGCAAATATGAAAAACTGCCATGGGTTTACCAGGACGACTGGTTCACCGGTATCTTTGAAACTGGTGTGACCTACAACAATACCATCACTATCGATGGCGGCAATGGCAAGGGCGCAAGCGCGCGTCTGTCGATTACCGACACCCACAACGACTGGATTCTCCCTAACACGGGCTACTCAAAGCAGACCGTTAACTTCTCTGGATCTACTCAGCTCAACAAGTGGATGAAGCTCAACGCTAAGGCCACCTACACCCACAAGTCGTCGGACAACATGCCTGTGGCTGGCTATAGCGCATCAAACCCAATGTACTTGCTCGCTTGGGGCTTCTCTTGTAACCCCATTCAAGACTATAAGGACGAATATTTCCAAGGCCGTTTCACCCGTGCCAACGTGGAAAATGGCTACACCATCAACCCATCTAACCAGTACAACCCTTACCGCATTCTTTATGAGGCACTCAACGCCAACAAGAAAGACCGTGTGTATGGCAATGTGTCGTTGAATATCAAACTTCCTGTAAAGGGCTTGACCCTCGACCTCCGTACCGGTCTCGACATCAATGATGAGTTCCGCCACTTGCAGCGCCCTTACTACTCTCCTGGTTATGAAAAAGGTTACTATCGCGAACAGACTATCCGCGACTATGAGTATAACCACGACTTCCTCCTCCGCTACGTGAACAACGACTGGGCTAACAAGCGCCTCGGCTTCACAGCAGCATTTGGTGGCAACAACATGAACCGCAGATGGTATCGCTCTTATATCACTCTTAAAGAACTTGGCGAGCCTGGTGTATATAACCCCAACAACAACCCTGTGGGCGTGAACCCAGATCCTTACAACTATAAGGCACACAAAGTGGTGAACAGCTTCTATGGCATGGCATCACTGAGCTGGGACGACACTTACTATCTCGACCTCACCGGACGTAACGACTGGTCGAGCGCACTGGGTCGTGGCCACTGGTCGTTCTTCTATCCATCAGTGAGCGCAAGTATCCTCGTTGACAAAGCGCTCAACCTCAAGAAGCACGCTAAATGGGTGGATATGCTGAAGTTCCGTATTTCTTGGGCTAACGTGGGTAACGACACCAGCCCATACACACTCTACGACACTTATTCTCGCTCGGGCACATACTCAGGTGGTTACACCGTGCCTGGTGGTATCTCCAATTATGACATCAAGCCTGAAAACGTGGAAAGCTGGGAAATGGGTCTTGAGACCATGTTCTTCCAGAACCGCTTCGGCCTTGACGTGGCACTCTACACCTCGTCAACCACCGACCAGATTGTGTCGGCAGCTACCGATGCCATTATCGGTGCCACCTCAATGAAGATCAACACCGGTGAAATCCGCAACCGCGGTATTGAAATCAGCACCCACATCGTGCCTGTTCGCAGCAAAGACGTGCAGTGGAGCATGGATATCAACTGGAGCCGCAACTGGAACAAGCTCGTGAACTACCAGGACGGTTGGGATCCTAACACCCCTCTCCAGCTTGCCAACAACGGTACCACTATCGGTAACCGTGTGTATATCTACTCTTACGTAGGTAAGGAAATGAACGTGATTTACGGTAAAGGCTATCAGCGTGCACCAGAAGGAGCAACCTATGTTGACGAAAACGGCAACTCTGTGGACTGCTCAGGTCAAATTCTTGTGAATGCCTCTAACGGCTATCCACTGCTCGACCAGAATCCAAACCGCAGAATCGGTAAGGTGGCTCCAACTTGGCGTGGTGGTATGACCCAGAAACTCCGTGTGAAGGACTTCACCCTCAGCGCCACATTCTCGGCACAGATGGGCGGACACAGCTTCTCTGTGACCAACTTTGCACTCAGCTATCAAGGTAAGCTCACCAACTCACTTGAAGGCCGCCAAGATGGTCTTGTGGTGGCAGGTGTGAATGCTGTGAAGAACAGCGATGGCACTATCACTTACAAGAAGAACACCACAATCACTGAAAACATCTCCACCTATTACAGCTCTTACAAGTGGAACCGCGACAATGTGGAGGAGAACACCTTCAAGACCGACTTCTTGAAATGTAAGGAAGTGCGCCTCGACTATGCTCTGCCAAAGAGCATCTGCGCCAAGACCAAGGTGCTGCAATCAGCATCATTCGGTGTGTATGCCACCAACCTGTTCTGCATCACCAGCTATCCTGCTTTCGACCCAGAGGGCGGCTCACTGAACGGTGCAAACATTACAAGCGGTATTGAGACGATGACCTTCCCAATGACCCGCAGCTATGGTGTGAATGTGAAACTTAGCTTCTAATCACTTTTCTCTGTAAGTAATACTAAAGATAATTATGAAAAAGAAATATTTATATATGGGGTTAGCCGTGTTGGGATTAGCTGTGACAGGCACTTCCTGTACGCACGACTTTGAAAACATCAACCACGACCCCAACAATATGCTGCTCGGTGAATTGCAGAATCCTTACGCAATGTTCACCCCGACATTCTACGGAATGACCAACAACCAGTGGCAGAATTACACTTGGTTCTGGAACGATGAACTGGTGCAGTTCACCACACACTGTGGCGGCGGCACACGCGAAGAAAACCGTTATAAAATTGGTGAGGCCAACTTCTCAAGCGTGTGGAACGGCTATGCCAACCGTGTGACCAACATTATGCACATGATCGACCTGGCTCGTAAATACGAGGTGCCAGCTGCAGAGGCAGTGGGTCTTACCCTGAAGGTGCTGTGCATGGAAAATCTTACCGACATCTATGGCGACATTCCTTACAAAGAAGCATTCAAGGGCCGTACTGAACTTCTCACTAAGCCTGCGTTTGAGTCTCAACAGGAAGTGTATGAAGATATGCTTGCCGACCTTGAGGAAGCCAATAAGCTCTACTCTGAAAACAAGAAGGTGGATGCCGTACTTGGTGCTGTTGACCAGATGTATAAAGGCGACTTAAAGCTGTGGCGCAGATTCAACAACTCTCTGATGCTCCGTTTGCTTTGCCGCGTAAGCGGCCGTCCTGAAATGAGGTCGGGTGAGCGCATTCAAGCTATTATCGACAATCAGGACAAGTATCCTATTATCACCAACAACAGCGAAAATGCCACCGTGCAGCTTTCCGGTGAGGATCCATATATGAGCTATTTCCACAATAAGCTGAAAAACGACTTCACTGGCAGTTCCTACAAGGCTGCCGAGCAAGTGATCAAGATGATGGTATATACCGATGAAAATGGTATCCAGTCGTACACCGACCCACGTTTGCCTATCTGGTTTAAGGAAGGCAATGATGGCTGGAAGGGTGGTATATCAGGTGGTACACCTGATGAGCGTTCGCTTTCCAACAACGGTGCCGCACAGCTCAACTATGAAGTATTTGTGCGCGACACCGCTCCAGTTTACTTTATGGACTACGCTGAAGTGCTCTTCATTCTTGCCGAGATGGAGCAGCGTGGCTTAATCACCATGGACAAGACTCCACAAGAGCTTTATGAGGCAGCCGTAAGGTCGTCGTTGCTGAAGTGGGGCCCATGGGGACAATACAGCGAAAGCCCTCGCACCATTACTGAAGATGACGTGAACACCTTCCTCGCGTCCTCTCTCGCCAACTGGGACATGGCGGAGAACAAGCTGCAGCTCATTGGTGAGCAGAAATACCTTGCCCTCTTCTGGACAGGCATGGAGGCTTACCACGAAGTGCGCCGCACCGGCTATCCAGTGCTCACTATCGGTAACGGTACCGACTTCAACGACTATAAGTATCCACAGCGCTTTGCTTATCCAAACACCACCGTGGCCAACAACTACGAACACGTGCAGGAAGCCCTCACTCGCATGGGTGGCGAAAACACAATGAAAACTCCGGTGTGGTGGAGCTATTCAGCTGTGACTGGCAAAGAATTATTCCCCTATAAAGAACATTAATGGCTATGAAGAAATATATGAAATCTGTTCTGCTCGCTGCATTGGCAGTGGTGGCAGCGATGGGATTCACTGCTTGTAACGACGACAAATTCGACGGCGAGCCATATTTCAAGATTGAAAACCTTGAAAGCATGACCTACGAATTCAATTACCAGCAGGTGGATACCACCGACTTTTCAAAAGCGAAGAAACTCATTGTGCGCAGTAATCGCCCTTGGAAACTCGTTTGTCAAACTGAAAACGGCTGGTGCCGTGCATTCCCACTCGAGGGCGACGGTGATGGCTACCTCCGCTTATCCACTGTGGAGAACAAGACTCCAGAAAACCGCGACGTGGTGTATAAAATCTATGTAGATGGCGTGGAGCAGCCTGTGCCCCTCACCATTCGGCAAACCGGTAGTGAGCCTTACATCAAACCATCGGCCAACAGCATTACCATTGCTCGTGAAGGCGGTGATGTGCAATTCTCTGTGATTACCAATGTGAATTACACTTATGAGGTGCGTCCACAGGTGGAAGGTGCTGATGTGAGCTGGCTTACCGTGACCCCAAGCGACACCGTTCCAAACACGGTGGTGCTTCATTGCCAGGCTGGCTTCAAGGACCGCTCTGCTGTGCTTCATATTCAGGGCACTGGCAAATATACCGATCTTGCTATTGACGTGCCCGTCACTCAGCTCGGTGCGCTCTTCTTCGAGAACTTCAGCTGGATGAACCACCCCGACACCAGCATCAAGGGCTGGATTACCGATGGTGAGACTAACTCTCGCTTCGACAAGTGGACTGATGAAGAACTTTCGCATGGCTGGACCTCGCGCAGCAATTTGTGCTATGGTCGCCCAGGCTTTATCAAACTTGGCAAGACCAATTATGGCGGTGACATCGTTTCACCGAAGGTTCCTGATATTGGCGACCGCATGGACATCGCTGTCAGCTTCCAGGCTGTAGGCTACAGTTCAAGCGGCGGTACCGTTGACGATGGTCAGGTGTATGTGGCTGTGCTTGGCCCTGGCAAGATTACTAAGGTGGAAGGCGGCAATGGCGGTGAAATCGTCAATGGCGTGACCTATATCAGCGAGGACAAGAATCCTATCGTGCTCAATGGTGTGGCTTCATTCGTGCTCGACGCCGACAACCACTTCTTCCCCAAGACTGATCCTGAAGGCTTGAAGGTGTGGGAGAATCCACTTTCGCACTACACTATCTATGTGGACGGCGCTACCCGCGACACCCAGGTGGTAATCCTTGGCGGTCTGTTTAACGATTTGCTGAAGGGCGTGGGCCAGAGCAAGAACCGCGTGTTCATCGACAACTTCAAGGTTGAAGGACGCTAATTCCGCTATATTGAATTTAATGAAAGTTAAATAATTAAACCAATAGACGACTGGCAAAGTCATTGATTTGGCTTTGCCAGTTATTTTTTAAAGATTTTAGATATGATGAAGGCATTAAAAACTATCATTTGCGCTGCCGCTGCCATGATGAGCATTGCGGCTATGGCGCAGAAGCCACTTGTGGTGGCTCACCGCGGCTATTGGAAAACGGGTAAGGGCATCAAGTTGGAAACCGCTACGGAATCGGCTCAAAATTCCATTCGCAGCCTCTGCAAAGCCGACTCTATCCACTGCTGGGGTTCGGAATTCGACATTTGGATGACCAAGGACGGCCAAATCTTTGTGAACCACAATCCCGACATCAATGGTGTGGTGATTCAAAACTCACTGGCTAAGGACGTGGCTGGGCAGAAAGTGCCTAACGGCGAGTACATCAGCACGCTCGACCAGTATCTGCAAGAATTCACCAAGCACCCCAATATTCAGGTGGTGCTCGAGGTGAAGCCTCACACCGACCTTATCCAAGAGTCGCTCTGCGTGACCAAGGCTCTGGCCATGGTAAAGCACTACGGGCTTGAAAATCGTGTGACCTATATCACTTTCTCTCCCAACGCCATGTGCGAGCTGATCAAGTATGCTCCCAAAGGCACGGAAGTTTACTACCTCAATGGCGAAATGCCACCCAAGAAGCTCAAAGAGATTGGCGCTGCTGGCATGGACTATCACTACAAGGTGTTTATGGCGCACCCCGAATGGATTAAGGAGTGCCATGACCTTGGCATGAAGACCAACGCCTGGACAGTGAACAAGAAAGAGGATATGCAGTGGTGCATCGACAACGGTATCGACTTCATCACCACCAACGAGCCTCTGATGCTCCAGAAGTTGCTCAAATAATCAGCAATTAGAGAGCGTTGTGCACAAGTGGTGCGCAGCCTATCACATCAATCAGCCGCACTTTGCAGGAAGCGCGGCTGATGTTTTTTTTTTGTATATTCAAGCCCATAGGCGTTGTTGCGTAATCGGTGAAATATGAGTAAATTTGTGGAAATATTTCATAACCGAATAGGGTTATATTATTTATTCACTCCTAACCATTTTTTTTGAACCGAATGAAGAGTTCCGTAATTATGGCAGTTGCCCTTTCTGTGTCGGCTGCATTTTCAGTGATGGCGCAAAACGCGCCATCGGTAGAGTCAATCACCATCACCCCAACAAGCGCTAAGCTCGCTGTGGGCGGATCACGCACCTATAAGGTGGAGATTCTCCCGGCTGATGCCGCAGCAGGAGCCAAGGTGGAATGGAGCACCTCGGAGCCACGTGTCGCCACCATCGACGCCAACGGAAAGGTGCGCGGCATGGCACCCGGCATCACGGTGCTGAGAGCCACCTGCGGCGATAAGTCGGCCGACCTGACGCTCACCGTGTCGCTCAAAGCGCCCAAAGTAGGCTATTACCTGTTTTCCGATGGCACATGGGAGCAGGGTGCCGTGGTGGCAGGGAAAACGTGCGTGGGCATGATATTCTATGTGAATGCCGACGGACGCACAGGCAAGGCCGTGAGCCTCGATGAGGCAGAGCAGTTGAGCTGGTCGGGCGCCAATGTTGCAGTTCCGGCAGCGAACGATGTGATAAACGGTGCAGCCAACTGCGCAGCCATAGCCCAAGTGGCCGACTGGGCAAGCGGATTTCAGGCTGCCAGCTGGTGCGTGCAGAAATCAAATGAGAATTTAAAGTGGTATTTGCCCGCCGTGGACGAGATGCGCCAGCTCTTTGCCGCCTCCTGTGGCCTCACATGGGTGGAGAATGATGCAGATGCGAGCAAGGGGCAGGTGAACAACTGGACTGGCAACAGTGTGACCATGACCTACAAAGACGGTCAGCCCGACACCAACCCTTATCCCGATGCCCGTGCCACATTCAACGCCAATCTTGCAAAAGCCGGTGGCGTGGCTCTTTCTGCCGACAAATACTGGACATCTACGATGATGAGCAACGATCTGGTGAATTTCCTGTCGTTTGAGGGCGGCTATTCCAATGGCCAGCCCAAGCAGTATTTCCACGTGTGCCGCACACGCGCCATCACCTCGTTTCCCGACCCAGAGCCAATTGTGCCGGTGCCCACTTCGGTGCGCGACGTGAAGACACAAAACGGCACACTTGAAGTGCTGATGAGCGGTGGCGAAGCCACTGTGCACTCGGCTAAACCCATCAAATGGCTTGGCGTGGCCAGCATCACAGGCGCTATGGTGAATGTGAACGCCGCGCTCGATGGCGGCAAAGCCACATTCAGCACCGCCTCTATTCCACAAGGCGTGTATGTGGTGACGGTGGTCAGCGCCGATGGCACCAAGGCATCGGCCAAGCTGCTGAAGCGTTGATATAATTCACACTCACCGCAAAGCACAGCGTAGAGAGATAAACTCACGGCAATTCTGCGTCCACGCCATTCAGGCGAAGCAGAGTTGCCGTGTTTCTTTTACCCCTTTAGTGGGTGAGATTTGCGGATTTTTGGGGGTTGGTGATGATTGGGTGGCGGAAAATCGCTATCTTTGCAGACTACACATTTTTGTAACGAAACTTTAGATATGGAGAATACGAAAACAAAGAAGTTGAAGCCATTGGCTGGTATGACACTCGACGAGCTGCGCCGTGTCACAGCCTCGTTGGGTATGCCAAAGTTCACTGCCACCCAGCTGGCCGGCTGGATATACGATAAGCGCGTGACCTCTTTCGACGAGATGCTCAACATCTCGAAGGCCAACCGCCAGCGTCTGGAGGCGGAATACTGCGTGGGACTGTACGCCCCCGAAAGCTCGGTGAAGAGCGCCGACGGCACTGTGAAATATCTTTTCGATGCAGGCGATGGCAAGAAGGTGGAGAGCGTGTATATCCCCGACGACGACCGTGCCACCATCTGCATATCGTCGCAGAAGGGTTGCCGCATGAACTGCTACTTCTGCATGACTGGGCGCCAGGGTTTCCATGGCAATCTCACCGCCAACCAAATCATCAACCAGGTGCTCAGCATTCCAGAGAGCCGCACACTCACCAACCTTGTGTTTATGGGCATGGGTGAGCCGCTCGACAATATTGAGCCCGTGATGAAGGTGATAGAAATTCTCACCTCCGACTGGGGATTCGGGTGGAGCCCGAAGCGTGTGACCGTATCGACCGTGGGCGTGAAGCCGGCACTGCGCGAGCTGGTGGAGAACACGCAGGTGCACATAGCCGTGAGCGTGCACAATGCTGTGGCTGAAGAGCGCCAGTCGATGATGCCTTTGGAAAAGGTGTATCCCATTCGCACCGTGATGGATATGCTGGGTGAATACGACTTTGCCCATCAGCGCCGCCTCTCGGTGGAGTACATTATGTGGCAGTGGTTCAACGACGACATCAAGCATGCCGAGGCACTCCGTGAAATTATCCCCAACGAGCATGTGCGCGTGAATCTTATCCGCTATCACCTCATACCCGAAATACCAAAACTTCGCACCAGCAGCGATGAGCGTATGGCGCAGTTCCGCGACTATCTGAATGGTCACGGCATCACCTGCACCATTCGCCGCAGCCGTGGCGAGGACATTCAGGCAGCTTGCGGTATGCTCGCCGGAAAAGTAAAAGCCAATGAGCCTGACACGAAGGCTAAACCCGAAATGAAGCCTAAAAAGAAGTAAGCACATTCGGCTGCAGCCGATGATGAAGCCGTTTGAAACTTTTCTGAAAAAATCACTCGTGAATGTTTAAACAGCTCCTATAATAAAGTGCCTGCTCGATACCGATATTTAAAGGAAAACTAATATTTTATTGATGATGAAGAAGTTATTTACATTTTTCAGTCTGTGGCTACTGGTGGGCTTTGCCGTGCTGGCTGCCGAACAGCCTGCCAATTATTATAAACGCGCAGAGGGCAAAAAACAGAAGGAACTGCTTTCGCAGCTGTGCTCCATTATTTCTGCCAACACGAAGGTGATTTCCTACAACGACCTCTTCGACGACGCCTACCCCTACCTTGACGCCGAGAACGGCTATTTCATTGACATGTACAGCAATGTGAAATATAAGGTGGGCGACAGCCGCATCAACAAGAGCTATAACAGGATAGGGCAGTCGGTGAACCGTGAGCACTCTTTTCCGCAGAGCTGGTTCAAGGAGCAGTCGCCTATGAAGAGCGACCTTTTCCATGTGTATCCTACCGATGGCTATGTGAACAATCAGCGCAGCAGCTATCCCTACGGCGAATGTGAGGGGGGCACCCGCCTCTCAAACGACGGCTACTATGGCAAGGGAAGGCTTGGCAACTGCACCGCACCGGGCTACACGGGCAAGGTGTGGGAGCCAGACGATGAATACAAGGGCGACTTTGCCCGCACCTACTTCTATATGGCCACGCGCTACAACACCAAGATTGGCAGTTGGGCAGGCAATGGCACGGCTGGCAATATCCTCGACGGCACCAACTATCCGGTGTATAAGTCGTGGTATCTGAACCTGATGCTCAAATGGCATCGCCAGGATCCGGTGAGCGAGAAGGAAATCAAGCGCAACAATGCCGCCTACGACCTCCAGCGTAACCGTAACCCATTCATCGACCACCCCGAACTGGTGGAATACATCTGGGGCGACAAGCAAGATGTGGCCTGGTATGAAGGCGAATCGGGCGACCAGCCCCGTATTTTGACGCCAGAGAATGGCACCACTTTGGAATTTTCCACCAACTCTGTGTCGCAGCAGATCCTTGACATCGATGTGAAGGCGCAAAACCTTGCAGAAGGCATAGCTGCCACGGTGTCTGGCGAAGGGTTCTCTCTCGTTACGGAAAACAACACTGGCGTTACCAGCATGTATATCTCAGCAGATGATGCAATACGGGGTACGAAACTGCGAGTGGCATTCAGCCTCTTGCGGCGTGGAGAGTCGCAAGGCACGCTCATGCTCTCTTCTGGCAACCTGAAGACTGTGGTCAACCTTCACGGCACAAGTATCGACATCTTGGAGGTCAAGTCGGCAGAGAACATCACACCCAATTCGTTCAAGGCATCGTGGAAAGCGGTGAAAGATGTGCTGTCCTACACCTTGTGTGTGGAAGGGAAGGGTGGTGTGCTGCCCCCAACCACCGACAAACCGTCGCTCTTGCTCGATGAGGATTTGAGTGCGGGTACCTCCACATGGACGCTTTCTGGCTCCACATACAAGGAGAAGACGGCACTGCGCTTGGGCACCAGCAGTTCCACTGGGGCGATTACCAGTCCGTCGGTGGATTTGAGGGCATCAAAAGGCGTGCTCACCGTTCAGGCCGATGCCGCCCCATACAGCAAAGACTCTAACGTGCAGATGAAAGTCAGTGTGCTCGACGCTCGGGACACTGAGCTCGACAGCAAAACCCTAACGCTTTCGGAAAGCGCTGCCACCTATGCAGTGAAGCTGCAGGGAGCAGCCGACGGCTCTAACAAGGTGAAAATTGAGAACTTGGGGTCGAAAAAGCGCGTGATGCTCACCCATGTGAAGGTGTATGCTGGCGATGCCACATCGCTCTCGGAGAGTGCGCCCCGCAAGGCGGTGGCCGAAGTGGGCGACAGCTTGACCCGGGAAGTGACCGGCATCACCGACACCTTCTACACGCTGAAGGGACTGGCCAAATATGGCACGTTCAAGTACAAGGTGAAGGCCGTATATACCGACGGCACGGAATCGGACTATTCCACACCCATGGAAGTGAAGCTGAAAGATGCCGAGGTGAACACCGGTGATGTGAACGCCGACGGCAAAATTGACGTGACCGATGTGACCGCACTCATCAACCACATTCTGAATGTGACGACGGTGCCGGTGACCAGAGCCGACGTGAACGCCGACGGCAATGTGGACGTGACCGATGTGACGCACCTTATCAACTTGATTTTGGCACAATAGCCAGCGCACTCCCACATTAGGCTATTTGAAATATCATATAACGGGGAGACAGTTTTTTCGATGAAGAGAAAACTGTCTTCTTTGCGTTTTTCTGAAAAATTCTTATCTTTGTACTTCACAACTTGAAAGGCATTAACACAATTATTCGCTATGAGCTTAAAACAGAAAATTCGAGTATTCCTTGTAGGCAATGATCCTGTAATCGACTGGAAAAACCAGGCCACCACATGGTGCAGCATATTGTTGGGCTGTGTATGCATGTCGGTGGGCTTCACAATTTTCATCAACCCCTACAACATAGTGCCGGGTGGCGTGTATGGATTGAGCATTGTGCTGCACAACATTTTCCCCTCAATTCAGGTGGGCTACTTTGGCTATATGCTGGATATTCCGTTGCTCATCACCTCTATGCTGCTGCTCGGCAGCAAGTTTGGCGGCCGCACCATCGTGTCGGTGCTGCTCACGCCATTCTTGATGAACACCATCGAGCGGCTGGCTTATCCCACTCCAGAGGCTCTACGCGCGCTCGACCCTTCACAACTGCTGGGAGGCGCCATCAATATGTCGGACCACCTGATGCTCACCAGCATAGTGGGCGCGGTGTTTATTGGATTGGGCTGTGGACTGATGGTGCGCGGCGGCGCCACTTCAGGCGGCACAGATGTGATTAGCATGATTATGCAGAAATACCTTCACATACCCTTCTCCACCGCCATACTCATCAGCGATGGCACAGTGGTGGGCTTCGGTCTGCTGGTGATAGGCTTCGGCTTCGGCGTGGACGCGCAGGCCGCCTCGTCGCCCTCATGGCTGCTGTCATTTTATTCGCTCATAGCGGTGTATGTGACCTCGCGCACCGTGGCGTATGTGATCAACGGTAGCGCCAACGATAAAATCATTTTTGTGATCAGCGACAAGGAGATGCACTCACTCCACGACTATATTCTGAAAGACCTCGACCGCACAGCCACGCTCATCAAGAGCCACGGACTTTACACCGGCAACGACAAGGAGATGCTTTTCTTGGTGGTGGGCAGCCGGGAAGTGATGTCGGTGAAGCAGCAAATCCGCCTTGCCGACCCCAAGGCATTTGTGGTGGTGACCGATGCCTACGACATCTACGGCGAGGGATTCAAGCCCCTCCCCATGGAAGGCGACATCAACCCCGAATAAAATATTTACGGACAGGTCACGTCCGCTCATCATCAGCTTCTTAATAGCATAAATGGGCAGACGCGAAATATCACCTCCCCACTGTCTCTATCTGATGAAAATTTCGCAAATTTGAAATATCTTCTTTTTTTATAGAAGTTAACACATGGTGATGGCTACTGTAGTGTCTGCGATATGCTTGCTCTGCCTCATAATTAGTGCGGCAGGACTAATAGTATATGTGATTTACATTGATCGCAAGAATAACGAACTTATTGAACAGGTGACGCCTCTATATAGGGGCGAATGGTCAGAGCGTAGGCTGGTTCTGAAGCTCCTTAAGTTTGGCGTGAATCCCAGAGCCATTTTTCATGACCTCTACTTGAAGAAAAGAAATGGTGAGTACACACAAATCGATGCGGTGGTCGCGACAAGCGCAGGATTGGTTGTGTTTGAAGTGAAAGATTACAGTGGGTGGATTTTCGGGAGTGATCGTCAAAAATACTGGACACAGGTGCTGGCTTATGGAAGGGAAAAACACAGATTTTATAATCCAATTATGCAGAATGCTGGACATATTAATGCGCTGCGCCAATGCCTGCCACAAAACCCAGATATTCCAATATATTCTGTGATCGTGTTTTATGGTGATGCCGAACTCAGAGATGTTACATGCGTTTCTCCCAACACATATTTAATCTATCCCAATTCCATAGACAATCTGATGCAGTTTATTATTGGGCATCCTGCGGCAAAGTTTGGAAATAAATATGAAATAATGAAAGTCCTTACTCAGGCTGTTGAAAACGGGAACGACCCTGTTATCACTTCATCTTTAAGATACACATCTTGGAAATACTCACAAAATAAGCCCGCTTCCACATACCAATATATGCCACCAAGCTTTCCTTATTTTCGTTTTCCACGTTTTCCAAACAAATGGTTATGGTGATTGCACGATATTATAGGCAATGCTATCAATATATAATTAAGGCGATTACACCACAACCGACCCTCTCCGAGGCTCTTGTCTGCTGACATCACCTACACCAAGCAGCGTTCGCCTTCGGCTCACTCGCATGGTGTTAACCACAATAAGGCATCTCCGATGCCACATCTATAAATGTGCCCTAAATCATATCTATTTTCAACAATCTATCTTGGAAAAAGAATTATAAATTGTAAGGATTTTCAGTCTCGATTCTGTAAAATGGAGACTATTTCAGTGCTCTCGATATATAGCGTCCCTGCTGTATGCGTCTATGCTAATGCTGTGTGGGTGTGGTTTGCGGTTGCAGTTGTGGGGATTTTTGCGTAAATTTGTAAATTATTAATGTGGTGGTGGGAAAATGTTTTGCATTGCTCTCAAAACCAATGAAATAACGATTATTTAATGGCAAACGAAAAAAAAATACGCATTGGCATTACCCAAGGGGACACCAATGGAATTGGATATGAGGTGATTTTGAAGACCTTCGCAAATCCTGCTATGATAGAGCTTTGCACTCCTGTGATTTATGGCTCGAGCAAGATTATGGCATACCACCGCAAGGCTATCGACATGCCTGCATATCAGGTGAACATCACGAAATCAGTAGCTCAACTGAAGGAGACGCTTCCAAATTTGGTGGAAGTGACTGCCGACGACATTAAGGTGGATATGGGCGTGCCCGACCACCAGGCTGGACGTGCCGCATTCATGGCACTTGAGGCCGCTGTGTCCGACTTGAAGAATGGTGATATCGATGCCATTGTCACGGCTCCAATCAGTAAGGAAAATATTCAAAGCCCTGAATTTCAGTTTCCTGGCCACACCGAATATCTTGAGGCCAGTGCAGGCGATGGTGAGAAGGCATTGATGGTGCTGTTCAGCGACAAGATTCGTGTGGCGCTTGTCACCACCCACATGCCCATAGCCGAGGTGCCGGCAGCCATCACCAAAGACCGCATCAAGGAGAAACTTCGGATTTTCAACCAGTCGCTCAAGCGCGATTTTGCCATTCAGGGACCTCGCATCGCTGTGTTGGCGCTCAATCCCCATGCTGGTGAGAACGGTCTGCTTGGCAAGGAGGAGAAAGAGGTGATAGCACCTGCCATTCAGGAGGCTTATGATGAGAAGATTCTCTGCTTTGGACCGTATGCGGCCGATGGTTTCTTTGGCAATGAGCAATACCGCCACTTCGATGGCGTGCTGGCCATGTATCACGACCAGGGTTTGGCTCCATTCAAGACGTTGGCCATGAACGAGGGTGTGAACTTCACTGCCGGACTGCCGATTGTGCGCACAAGCCCCGACCACGGCACAGGCTACGACATTGCTGGCAAGGGCGTGGCCAATGAAAGTTCGATGCGCCATGCAGTGTATGCCGCCATCGACATAGCGCGCAACCGTAGCCGCTACGATGAGGCGCACCGCAATCCCTTGTGCAAGCAGTATTTCGACCACAGCAAGGACAATGTGGTGCTGGATTTGACTAAAGACTGATTTTTAAGAAATTAGATTATTGGAAGTTAAGGAGTTAAGAAGTGAGAGAAGTTAAGACGATACCTTTCTTTGGCTTTGGGACTCTGTGACGGATATAGATTATTGGAAGTTAAGGAGTTAAGAAGTGAGAGAAGTTAAGACGATACCTTTCTTTGGCTTTGGAACTCTGTGATGGATATAGATTATTGGAAGTTAAGGAGTTAAGAAGTGAGAGAAGTTAAGACGATACCTTTCTTTGGCTTTGGGACTCTAAGACGGGTATAGATTATTGGAAGTTAAGGAGTTAAGAAGTGAGAGAAGTTAAGACGATACCTTTCTTTGGCTTTGGGACTCTGTGACGGATATAGATTATTGGAAGTTAAGGAGTTAGGAAGTGAGAGAAGTTAAGACGATACCTTTCTTTGGCTTTGGAACTCTGTGATGGATATAGATTATTGGAAGTGTTATGAATTACGGAATTATAGCCGCTGGCGAAGGCTCACGCCTGGCACAAGAGGGCGTGGCAAAGCCAAAGCCGCTTGTTGAACTTAACGGCGAGCCTATGGTGGAGCGGTTGATCAACATATTCTGCAGGTGCCATGCCGAGAGCATCAGCATCATCGTGAATGAATACATGACGGAGGTGCGTGAGTTTTTAAGCACTCTTCGGCTGCCCGTGCCACTGAATGTGGTGGTGAAAACCACCCCCAGCTCCATGCACAGCTTCTGGGAACTGAGCAAGGTGATGAAGAAGGGGAAATTCTGTCTCACCACGGTTGACACCATTTTCAAGGAACGCGACTTCGCGAAGTATATCAGCGCCTTTGAGGCCGACACCGAGCACGATGGCATGTGGGCAGTGACCCCGTTTATAGAAGACGAGAAGCCGCTTTATGTAGAGGTGGCTGAGCCTACCATGCGCATCAAGGCGTTTCGCGACGAGCCGTTCAGCGGTGCGAAATATGTGTCGGGCGGCATTTATGCCATCACCGACAAGGCCTTTCCTGTGCTCGATAAGTGCATAGCGCAGGGCATATCGCGAATGCGCAATTTCCAGCGTGCGCTTGTGGATGAGGGCTTCAACCTACAGGCTTACAGCATCGACAAGATAATAGACGTGGACCATGCGAGCGACATAGCCGTGGCACAAAAATTCATCAATGAATAAAAACCAACAATAGCGATTATGGCTGAAATTAAAATAGCAGCAATTATGCGTGCAGGCGCGTATTCGCCCAATCATATTGGCAACGATGCCGCCATTCTCAATGCCGCAGCCGAGCAGCTCCGCAAGCGCGGCTGCCTGGTGAACATATACAGTGAGGAGCAGTTCAACACCCAAGGCGTGGAGGAGAACGTGATTCTGAACATGTGCCGTGAGCAGGCTTCTATAGCCAATTTGCAAAAGGCTGAAGATGCCGGCAAGATAGTAATCAATTCAGGCTACGGCATCGAAAACTGCACACGCGAGCGAATGACCCGTATTCTCTTGGGCAATGGCATTCCTTATCCTGAGAGCCTGATTGTGAACACCGACGAGGCCATCAAGCCCATGCTTAAAAAGAGCGGATTCAAGAGCTGCTGGATTAAGCGCGGCGACTTCCATGCCATGCACAAGGAAGACGTGTCGTATGTGCGCCACCCCGACGAGGCGCAGGAAGTGCTTCAAGAATATTTTTTGCGTGGCATCAAGCGTGCTGTAATCAATGTGCACCTTGAGGGCGACCTCGTGAAATTCTATGGTGTGAACGGCACGCCATTCTTCTACTGGTTCTATCCCTTCGATGCAGGCCACAGCAAATATGGCTGGGAGGAAGTGAACGGAAAGAGCCAGGGCATCAAGTTCGACGAGAAGCATTTTAAGGGCATCTGCCAGCAGGCGGCGAATGAGCTGAATGTGGAGGTGTATGGCGGCGACTGTATTGTGGCCCCCGACGGCCAGGTGCGCATTATCGACTTTAACGACTGGCCAAGTTTTGCGCCATGCCGCACCGAGGCAGCTCCCTATATAGCCAAACGCGTGCTGGCCATTGTGAAATCGGCACAGGAAAAGAAATGAAAATTATTACACATGGATTTTAAGGAAATCAAAAATTTATACAGGCAGTCGCTCAAATCAATGGACACAGAGGAGCACATCGACCTGTTCTTCTACCGTCCGCTCGGTTTTGCATGGGCTTGGCTGTTTGCCAAATTGGGCGTTACACCAAATGTAGTGACCATAGCCTCGATATTCTTAGGCGTGGGAGGTGGTATTCTTCCGTATTTTGGAGAGCCAGCCAACTTGTGGCTCAACTATTTGGGCATCTTCTTCATTATCTGGGCCAACACTTACGACAGTGCCGACGGCCAGTTGGCTCGCCTCACCAAGCAGTATTCGCGCATCGGCCGTATTCTCGACGGGCTGAGCGGCGACTTGTGGTTCTTCGCCATCTATTTTGCCTTGGTGTTTCGTGAAATCAATTTCGGCGACAAGCTGCTCGGTGAGCAGTTCTTCTCGCAGCACCAGTGGCTTATTTGGGTGCTGGCAGTGTGCGCTGGCGTCTGCCACGCCAAGCAGGCTGCAATGGCCGACTATTATCGGCAGTTCCACCTCTTCTTCCTCAAGGGGAAAGACGGCAGCGAACTCGACAGCACTGAGGCACTCGACAAGGAGAACGCCAACCTTTCGTGGAGCGGCAATTTCATGAAGAAACTCACCATGACGGTGTATCGCAATTACACAGCCAACCAGGAGGTGCTCACCCCCAATATGCAGCGTCTGCGCAAGGCACTGAAGGCACGCTATGCCGACGGGGAGATTCCGCAGGAGTTCCGCGACGCTTTCCGCGCTAAGTCGCTTCCGCTGATGAAGTACACGAATATGCTGTCGTTCAACACGCGCATCATTGCCATGTTTGTGTCGGTGATTATTCAGATGCCGTGGCTTTATTTTGCCTTTGAACTGGTGGTGCTTAACGCTATGATGGCGTATATGATTATCTCACACGAGCATCGCTGCAAGGCCTTACTCGCTACCCTGTAACCTCTGCCTCACACGAATCCCACGGAATTATTTTTTTTATTTCTGCTTGCGGGTACATTTTTGTGTTGGTATGACTGATGACGAACTGACTTATAAAATTATTCATTGTGCCAAGGGGAGGTGTATAAGCACATTGGACCAGGGCTGCTTGAAGACGTTTATGAGAAAGCTATGCGCTATGAATTGAGATGCGCTGATTTGAAAGCGCAAAGTCAAGTTCTCGTGCCAGTGATATAAAAAGGTGTGAGTTAGGAGAAAAATGATAGAATCTATGATGATAAAAGGATTGATTTTTGACTATGGCGGCACTATCGACAGCCGTGGCGTGCACTGGAGCTGGGTGATATGGGACGGCTACCGCAAGGCAGGCGTGAACGTGACCCTTGAACTGTTTCGTGAGGCTTATGTGATGGCCGAGCGCGAACTCGCCAAAGTGCGCCATATTTTGCCAAACGACAATTTCCTCGACCTTCTGCTGAAGAAGATGAATATAGAGTTTGGCTATTTAGTGGAGCAAGGGCTGGTTGATGCTGCAGAAGCAACGGAAAAGGCCAAAGCCGTGGCCCAGTACTGCTACGATCAGGCGCGTGCGTGCATAGAGGAGGCGCGCCCCGTTTTGGAGGCACTGAGCGAGGAATACCCCATGATGCTTGTGAGCAACTTCTACGGCAATGTGGACAGTGTGCTGCGCGACTTTGATTTGCGCCGCTATTTCAAGGGCGTGATTGAAAGTGCAGTGGTGGGTGTGAGAAAGCCCAATCCCACGCTGTTTCGCCTTGGCGTGGATGCGCTTGAACTGCCAGCCGCTGAGGTGCTGGTGGTGGGCGACAGCCTCACGAAAGACATTCTTCCGGCTGAAAGCCTTGGCTGCGCCACACTGTGGCTGAAAGCGCGTGGCTGGACCGACAAGGAAGACGGCACGCTCCGCCCCGACATCATCACCACCCTGGCTGAGGTGCCAGAGCGCCTTGCCCGCTGATGCGGCACTATTTCTTCACCCGGTCGGGATTCTGGGCGATGAAAGATTTCCACGACCTCGGCCCACGGGCAAACACCGGTTTCTGGCTCTCGTAGAAATGGCAAAGAGCCGCCGCAAGCGCGTCGGTGGCGTCTAAAAACTTAGGCATATCGCTTTGGGCAATGTTCAGTGTGCGCTGAAGCATGGTGCTCACTTGCTCTTTGCTTGCCGCACCATTGCCGGTGATGGCCATCTTGATTTTTCGAGGCTCATATTCCGTGATAGGAATCTGGCGGTTGAGTGCGGCAGCCATTGCCACACCCTGCGCGCGCCCCAACTTGAGCATCGACTGCACATTCTTTCCAAAAAATGGAGCCTCAATAGCCATCTCATCGGGCAGATATTGCGCGATAAGTCCCGTCACGCGGTCGAAGATGTGGTGCAGGCGCATATAGTGGTCTTCCATAGCATTGAGCTTCAGCACCCCCATGGCAATGAGCGAAGGCTTCTTGCCCTTAACGCCAAGAATGCCGTAGCCCATCACATTCGTGCCGGGGTCAATACCGATAATGATTTTATCGTGTTCGAGATCTTTCATTTGAACAAATTAATATATAGTGTGGTTTGTGGAGCACAATGAGGCAGGCACAGCACCTTCTTTCCTCAGTGCAGGAGCGCCGCTCACTTGAGGTCGAGCACGTCCATCATGGTGGTGAATCCCACCACGCTGCTACCAAAATGATGGGTGATGCGTGCCGACAGCGTCTTGCCAGTGTCGAGGCACCATTTTTGCAGATCCTTTACCGACTCAGCCTGCATTTGCAGCGCATAACTCATGCCCCCATCGTGTGCGCTACCCATCACACGGGTGAGCACAGGGTTGTTCATAATGCCGTCGGCAGTGGCCATCGGCACGTATTGCAGACGAATGTAGTCGAGAAACATGCGCTCCACCTCGTCGCTTACATGAAAAGTGGTGTTGTAGATAATCATAGCAAGTGCAAAGTTACTCAAAAAATCCCAAACAAAAGCCACTACGCGCGAGCCATGCACGACGCTTGGCACTGTTTAAGGTTTTTAACGCGAAAGTGTTAAAAACCGAGTTAAGTTTGTTAAAATAGAATAATTACCTTAATTTTGTACCGTATTTCAACGACAGATATCATTCTTGCAGGAAATGCATAAGTTTACACATACACGATATTATGCTGCTCAAGGTCATCATAATGCCCTTGACGCAATGTTTATCGATACACGCTACATAGCAAAAGATGCGCTGCCTCTACACACTGATGAGGTGGCGTAATTTTTTTGTTGATATATTACGATATTTATAGTTACAGACTAATTCGTTTTTATTTTTAATAACTTTATTCTTAGTTTTATGTTTAAAACAATTAAGTTTTTATGTATGGCTTTGATGGCAGTGCTTGCTATCACAGCTAATGCACAGGTCACAACATCTGCCATTACTGGTAAGGTTGTCCTCTCCGACGACGATTCTGGCGTGATTGGTGCAACAGTGCGCGCAGTGCACGTTCCTTCAGGAACACGCTACACTGCCGTGACCAACGAAAGCGGCCGTTACACCATTCAAGGTATGCGTGTGGGTGGCCCTTACACAGTGGAAATTTCCTATGTGGGCTACGACACTCACAAAGTGGACAACATCAACCTCGCCCTCGGTGAGACCTCCACGGTGAACGCCATTCTTCAAGTGGGCTCTCGTGAGCTCGACGAGGTGGTGGTGACCGGTAAGGCTGGCATCGATGCCACCAAGACTGGTGCAGCCATGGCATTTACCGCCAAGGACATTGCCATGATGCCTTCCACCAACCACAGTATCGCCGACGTCACTCGCCTGAACCCTATGGTGAATGTGGCAGCCAACGGCGCCATGTCGTTTGCCGGTGTGAGCAACAAGTACAACAGCTTCATGATTGATGGTGCTGTGAGTAACGACGTGTTCGGCTTGGGTCAGAATGGCCAGAACGGTGCGCAAGCAGGTTCTCAGCCACTCTCAATGGAAACCGTAGAGCAGATTCAGGTGCAGGTGGCTCCATTCGACGTGCGCCAGTCGGGCTTCACCGGTGGCTCCATCAACGCCATCACCAAGAGCGGTACCAACCAGTTCCACGGCTCGCTCTATGGCGACTACATGAACAAAGACCTCATCAGCTCTAAATACATTCTTCGCAACGGCAAAAAGTCGGCTCCTTACCAGGACGAGAAGAACTACCACTATGGTGTCACCTTCGGTGGCCCAATCGTGAAGGATAAGCTGTTCTTCTTCGCCAACTATGAGAAGTCGCAGAACGAATACACCAACACCTACGGCCAAGGCTCTTCCGCTTCAAGAGTAGATGGCGAGGAAGCAGGCAAACTGCTTGACGCACTTCGCGAAGCTGCCAAGAAGCAAGGCGTGGAATACAATGGCTCGTTTAACAACCCCAACAACTACACCAAGAGCGACAAGGCTGGTGTGAAACTCGACTGGAACATCAGCGACAAGCACAAACTCACCCTCGGCTGGCGACTGGTGTCGGCAAAGCAGCTCAACTACAACAGCTCTGCCACTTATCTCAACGCCACCGACTATCAGTACGACTTCAACAGCGTGACCAACTCGTTCACCGCTGAACTTCACAGCAACTTCTCACCCACAGTGAGCAACGAGGCACTTGTGTCGTATGTGCGTGTTCGCGACCACCGCGACCCTCACGGCTTGTTCCCTATGATTCAGATCAGCAGCGTGGGCAGTGGCTCGGTGTGCTTCGGTACTGAGCGCAGCTCTGCAGCCAACTCACTCGACCAAGATGTGATTTCATTCACCGACAATGTGACCCTCTACAAGGGCAACCACACTTTCACTTTCGGTACTCACGACGAATACTATAAGTTTAGAAACCTCTTTATCCAAGACAACTACGGTACCTACTACTTCGCCACTCCAGACGACTTCCTCGCCACCCTCAACGGTGAAAAGGGACACATCAAGCAATTCCGCTACGGCGTGGCTAATGTGGAGGTGACTGGCGATCCACGTTGGGCATCGGCCTTCTCAGCAGGCCAACTCGGCTTCTACGCACAGGACAAGTGGGAAATCAGCAACAACTTCTCACTCACCTACGGATTGCGTGTAGATGTGCCTTTGTTCTTCGACAAGCCTGATGCCAACACTGGCTTCAACGAGTATGCAGCCAGCAAGGGCTGGAACGTGCAAACCGACCAAAAGCTCAAGAGCACTCCTATGATCAGCCCACGCTTGGGCTTCCGCTGGAAAGTGGACCAGGACAAGAATGTGGTGCTCCGCGGTGGTGCAGGTCTGTTCACTGGCCGTATTCCATTCGTGTGGTTGAGCAACAACTTCTCTAACACTGGTATTCAGCTCTCCACCTACAACGTGTCGGGCAACAACACCAAGGACCTCGACTTGATTCTCGACCGCAATGGCCAGCAAGCCAACGCCGACCGCCTCAAGGCTTCCGGTTCACAAACCATCAACGTGTTTGCCAAGAAATTCAAATTCGCTCAAACGCTCCGTTTGAACCTCGCCATGGACGCAACATGGGCAGGCATCGACTGGACATTTGAAGGCATCTGGTCGAAGACCATCAACGATATCGTGTATCGCAACCTCGCCTACGAGTGGGACGGCAAGACCACCGTGGCCGACAAATATCCTTCACTGAGCTTCGACAAGCGCCCATTCCTCTCAAAAATCACGAATGGCACTCCATACTCCAACATCTATCTGCTCGACAACACCAGCAAGGGTCACACCCTGAGCTTGAGCGCTAAGGCAGAAAAGAAGTTCAACTTTGGTTTGACGCTGGCTGCAAGCTACACCTTCACCAACTCCAAGTCGGTGAACTATGGTGGCTCCACTGTGGCACAGTCTAACTTCAACTACAACTACACTCACGGTGATCCTAACCACCCAGAAGTTGGACGCTCGGCTTATAACACTCCTCACAAGATCAACATCAGCGCATTCTTCAACCGCGACTATGCTAAGCACTGGAACACCAGCGTGGGTCTGATCTACACGCTCAACAGTGGTTCACCATACTCAATCTACTATTATGGCGACCTCAACAGCGACAGCTCTAACGGCAACGACCTGTTCTACATTCCAACTGATGCAGAAATCGACCAAATGCAGTTTAAGGCTGGCAAATCGTCGGGCGTGACCTACACTGCCGACATGCAGAAGGCTGCCATGAAGGCTTGGATTGCCGGTGACCGCTACCTGCGCAACCACCGTGGCCAATACTTCGACCGCTTCGGCGACAACGAACAGTTTGAACACCACTTCGACTTCCACTTTGCACAGACCTACAAGTTCCGCATCGGCAGCATGATGCACTCTCTGCAACTCACTTTCAACATTCAGAACCTGGCCAACCTCTTCAACGAGAAGTGGGGTCACTACAACTCAACTGGCGCATCGGTTTACTACAGCCCAGTCACCTACAGTGGCAACGGCCAGTTCCAGTTCCTCCACGGCTATGCTATGAAAGATGGAAAAGCTGAGCAGACTGCTTACGACATGCGCTCTTACAGCGACTACTACAGCCGCTGGCGTGCACAAATCGGCTTGAAGTACACCTTCTAATTAACCGAAACAGCGCACCGCTGATTAAGCACAGAAAGATATAACTTATATATCTTGATATAACAAGGGTCAGCCGCACCGGTAAACGGTGCTGGCTGGCTCTTTTTTTTGTGGGGGTCAGTTTGAATCGCTTATTCTTTGTGAAGGAGAGTGGAATTGTGGCGTTTTATTTGTGGGTGATTCAATATTTCTATATCTTTGTGTGTAATCACTCTAATATAAAAAACTATGATGAAAAATCCTCGAAGTGCATTTGCCACATTTGTTTTAGCACTGGGCTTCATGTGCGCCCAGTTGGCTGTGGCACAGGTGAAGGAAAACCCGAAGTTTGGTAAGCCTACCCAAGAAGAGATGACGATGACCACCTATGCCCCCGACACCAGCGCGGCTGCCGTGGTGCTATATGCCAGCCGTGAGGTGAGCTACAATCTGGCAAGCACCAACTTCAAAACCATCACCAAGGTGAAATGCCGCATCAAGGTGCTGAAAGATTAAGGCAAGGATTTGGCCAACCAAAGCGTGACGTATGAATACAACAAAGGCAAATATGGCGCAAGCGAAACCCTCACACAGCTCAAAGCCTATTCCTTTAATATGGAAAATGGCAAGATGGTGAAAACCAAGATGGAGGGCAGTATGGTCACCAACGAGGATTTGAGCAAGCGTAAGCGCCTCACCAAGTTCACCGTGCCGCAGGTGAAGGTGGGCTCGGTGATAGAATATGAATTTTCCCTTTACAGCGACTTCTTTTACACCATCAGCGACTGGCATGCGCAGTCCAGCATACCGGTGCTCTACACAAGCTATGAACTGAGCATACCGGAATATTTTCATTTTAATGTGAACGAAACGGGCTACTATCCTATCCAGCACGCGAAAACGAGCCGCAACACCCAGTTCTCACTTGGTGGCGGCAATACGATGCAGTGCGCCTGCGATGTGTATTCTTTCGTGGGCCGCAACTTGCCCGCGCTCAAGAGCGAGAAGTATGTGTATAATCCAAGCGTCTATGGCCAGAAGGTGTCGGCAGAACTGATGAGTATTCAGTTCCCCGGCTCCACATTCCACAACTACACCACCACCTGGAAAGATGTGGACGAGCGCTTGACCGATGCCGAGGGCTTTGGCGACCGCCTGGGCAAGCACGTGCTCAAAGAAGAGCTGAAAGCGGCAGGCGTGGCATCGCTTCCTACGGTGGAGGAAAAGGTGAATGCGGTGGTGCGTATGCTTAGCGCAAAGGTGAGATGGAACGACAAGTATAGCCTCACAGGCGAGAGCGCTTCCACAGCCCTGAAAGAGGGTACTGGCAATAATGCCACCATCAATTTCATGCTCATCAACATGCTCAACGATGTGGGCGTGAATGCTTATCCGGTGGTGCTCCGCACGCGCGACTATGGCTTGCTGCCTGTGACTAACCCCACCATCGATGCTCTCTCCACCGTGATTGTGGGCTACGACGATGGAGAGAAAAACCACTACATCGACGCTTCGATGCTGCAAGACGGCTACATCGACATTCTGCCCGGAAAGATGCTGGTGGATAGGGCACATGTGGTGAAAAAAGACGGCACGGGCGACTGGGTGAACCTTCAGAAGGTGGCAGTGGCAAAGACCTCGCAGACGGTGACTGCAAAACTCGACGCGCAAGGCGTGCTCTCTGGCACAAGTATGGCAAGGCTTACGGCGCTTAACGCTGTGAATTTCCGCCAACGCTTCCGCGCTGCTTCCGACAGCGCCACATTCGTCAGCGAAAAGGCCAACAATAGCGGCATTGAGATTAGCGATTACAAACTCGACCATCATCAAGGATTTTCGCCGGTGGTGAATGAGCAGTTCTCCTTCACGAAGCAGTGCGACAGCGCTGGCGACATGATTTATCTGAATCCGATCGTGTTCCCGCTGCTGTCCGAGAATCCGTTTGTGGCCGATGAGCGCAAGGTGCCTGTGGAATTCCCCACTTGCGAAACGCAGGTGCTGATGGTGAGCATCGCCCTTCCTGATGGCTACACGGTGGAGGCACTGCCAAAACCAGTGAGCATCTCCACGGAAGACAAGGGCATACGCTTTCAGCTGCAAATGGTGATGCAGAACGGTGGTATAGGCGTGCGCTGCACTTATTCTCTGGGCAAACTCCTCTTCGGCGTGAATGACTATGCCGGCTTGAAAACTATCTTTGCCGAGATAGCCAAGCAGTGTGCCGATATGGTGGTGGTGAAGAAAATCAGTCAACAATGAAAAAAATAGCATTTTTACTCATCGCTTTGTGCGCAGGCTTGATACCTATTATTGCCACGGCACAGACTGGGGGCGCCGACGCCAAGGTGGTGTGCAAGGACGCCACGCACGCCACTGAAAAGGTGAAGGTGGTGTATCAGATACTGAACCAGAAGGCCAAGAGCCTGGCCAGCGTGAGTGTGACGTGCGACCAGAACACCTCGCTCTCATCATTCTCCGGCCAGGTGACCGACGCTTCCGGCAATGTGGTGAAGAAAATCAAGAAAGGCGACCTGAAGCGCACGGAATACAGCGACGGGGCTTTTGCCACCGACTGCTACACTTACTACTACGACTATGCTCCGCCCACTTATCCCATTACGGTGACCTACGAGTGGACACAGGATTATAAAGACAATTTACTGGGTTTCACTCCGTTCTTGCCACAACCCGGATTGCGGCTGGAGGTGGAGCACGCAAAATATGAGCTCACCGCCCCCGATGATATGGGCGTTCGCTACAAGGTGGTGAACATGCCCCAGACGGTGAAAGAAACCAAACAGCCCGACGGCTTCACCACCTACACGGTGGAGGTGAGCCATCTTTCTGCTATTCCCGATGAGGATTTTCGCGAGCCCATCATCAATCTGCTGCCTGCTGTGCTTTTTGCACCGAGCCAGTTTTCCTACTGGGGAACTACTGGCAATTGTGCCACATGGGAGAGTTTTGGCAAATGGCAATACAGCCTGCTTGAGGGACGCGACCAGCTTTCCGATGCCACAAAAGCCCAGCTCCACGCCATGACCGACACCTGCACGTCCACTCGCTCAAAAATAGCGGTGGTGTATAAGTTCTTGGAGCAGACCACACGCTATGTGAGCATACAGCTTGGCATAGGAGGCTTGCAGCCGTTTCCTGCATCGGAAGTGTGCCGCACAGGCTTTGGCGACTGTAAGGGGCTGACCAACTATATGCGTGCCATGCTGGGCGAACTGGGCATACGCAGCATCTACGCCACCATCAATTCTGGTAGCCGCAAGAATTTTTATCCCGATTTTTCCAGCGCGGGCCAGTCGAACCATGTGGTGCTCTGTGTGCCGGAGGCCACCGACTCGCTGTGGATAGAGTGTACGAATGCCACGCTTCCATTGGGCTATGTACATAGCGACATTGCCGGGCATAACGCCATGGCTGTGGACGAACAGGGTGGACACCTGGTGCGCCTTCCTGAGTATGCCGATACGCTCAATTTGCAGACCTCCAAGGTGG
>JBNMJK010000005.1:0-59171 GCA_050873765.1 Sodaliphilus sp. | reverse complement strand
GCCCACCTTCATCACCGACTATCCGGTGGAAATGTCGCCGCTGACCAAGATGCACCGCAGTAAACCCGGCCTCACCGAGCGCTTTGAACTCATGGTGAACGGCAAGGAACTTGCCAACGCCTACAGCGAGCTCAACGACCCCATCGACCAGGAAGAGCGCTTTGTGGAACAAATGCGCCTTGCCGACAAGGGCGATGACGAGGCCATGATTATCGACCAGGACTTCCTGCGCGCCCTCCAGTATGGTATGCCCCCCACAAGCGGCATTGGCATTGGCATCGACCGCCTTGTGATGCTCATGACCGGCCACAGCTACATACAAGACGTGCTGCTCTTCCCACAGATGCGCCCCGAAAAGGTGGCAAAGCGCGACAAGGAAGAGGCCTACACCGCCATCGGTGTGCCAGCAGAATGGGTGGCACCAATCCAAAAGGCGGGCTACCTCACCGTGGAGGCTCTTGGCCGTCTCGACCGTCCGGGCAAGTTGTTCCAGGAATTGCTCGACATCAACAAGAAGTATAAGTTGGGACTGAAAGTGCCTGTGGTTGACGAAGTGAAGGCATGGGTGGAAGCCGCTGCCGCCACACTTCCAGAGGCACCGAAGGAATAACCCACAGATTTCCCAAAGCCCCCACACCTTACATCAAGGGCGCAAGGGAGAAAGAACGCAAAACAAAATAGGGCGCGGAACAGCACTCCAGTTTCTCAACGAAACTCCAGGAGCTGTTCCGCGCCCTTTGTTATTTCCATGCTATCACATATCGTTAAGCGATAGGCCGATTTGGCGAATCTGCTTTCCTTTGAACAGGTGGCGTTGCATCTCTGCCACTTTCCCCGCCAAGCGATTTGGGCTATACCTCAGTGGATTACGCTTCACTTCGTAAGCCTCCACCTCACCATCAAGCGTTTCGGCCACAATGTCGATTTCAAAGTCATCAACATGGCCTTTGCCATTGACACCGCCCGATTTCCACCAGCCTCCAATTTGGCGATACGCACACGACTCTATCATTTTTTGCCTAAACCAGCGTTCGAGGGCAATGCCTGAAAAAGTGGTGTAGTCGTCGGTCATGATTTTTTTAAGCGCCTGCATATTCTGAATCTCGATTAATTGTTCATTTCGGTAGATATAGCGAAACCAGAAGCGAAAGAAGTTGTCCTTAATCTCAAACCTCACCGTCTGGCTGCCTACTTTTGCACCAATCGGACGTTTTTTTCTAATAATATCATAGTTCTCTTCCAGAATCCGCAACTGGCCACCCAGACTCTTCATTCCCGTGGCGGCCTCAATTTGGCTCTGTGTGACATCGCCACGAGCAATCTGGCCCAAAACACTGAAAAAAGTGCCATATTGCTTGCCAAATTCCTGCACAAGTATATTCTTACCCTCAGTCACAAAAAAACTGTCGGCACTGGAGCACACATACGCTATCATCTTTTCCACGCTGGTGCAACCATTATTCATCAGTAGTTCGATGTAGCGAGCCACACCGCCAGTGATGGTCCATAAAGCCAGCAGTTCATCATTGGTGTAGTCTGGCTTATAGTCGCCAAGAATCTCACGCATCGTAGCCGTAGGAAATGGCATAAGCTGTATGGTGCAATCACTGCGTCCGAAAAGAGGCTGCTGCTCGTCCTTAAAAATTTTTTCCATCATACGGAAAATTGAACCCGACACAATCAAGCAAACCCGTGTTTCTTTCTTGTACTTGTCCCACAGCTCTTGCATATCACTGAACACACCTGCATTCACATTGTCCCATTCCTGAAATTCGTCCATAAAAACGGTGAACTTTCTGCGCTTTCCGATCTCCAGCAGAAGCTGAATCAAGTCACGCATAGTGGCAATGCCTTCAGGAACAAACTCATGGAGCTTTGCCCTCACCTCTTCCGAAAAGGTCTCCACAAGCACCGCCTCAGTCTTTCTACTCACAAAGAAATAAAGACTGGGGGCTTCCGCCTCTGTTTCCTGCATCAAGCGGTGCACCAAACTTGTTTTGCCCACGCGCCTGCGGCCTGTAAGCACCACAAAGCGAGAGCAATCCGTATAAGCCTGTCGCTGAATTTCTTTCAGACGGCTCATCTCCAGTGTTCGATCGTAGAATTTCTTCATTTTTACATACGTAATTTTATAATGGTAAAATTTACAGCCATAAAATTACGAACATTATCACAGCAAATCAAATTTTTTACAAGGAATCAATAAAAAAAATCAGAAATCAAGGTGAATGACATAAACATGAGCGGTATAAATCAAATTTTATGGCCGTAAAATTTACAGCCATAAAATTTCACCCACGTCATTTGCCACACCACCACAGCAGGGACGCGGCATGCCGAGAGCACTGAAAAAGTGAAAACAACTTTCAAATTGACAGTTAACAAGTTACACATCAGTAGCATAACAAAGCTCGCCCACACATTTAGCACCATATCAGTGCGAACAAGGCACGCCCCACCAACCCACGGCCACCCACACCCCTCCTGCTACCGTCTTAACTTCCGAACTTCCCATAACTTCCTAAACTTCTCAAAAAAGCTACCGTCTTAACTTCCGAACTTCCCATAACTTCTTAAACTTAAAAAGCTACCGTCTTAACTTCCGAACTTCCCATAACTTCTTAAACTTAAAAAGCTACCGTCTTAACTTCCGAACTTCCTTCACTTCTTAAACTTCTCAAAAAAGCTATCGTCTTAACTTCCGAACTTCCCATAACTTCCTAAACTTCTCAAAAAAGCTATCGTCTTAACTTCCGAACTTCCCATAACTTCCTAAACTTCTCAAAAAAGCTATCGTCTTAACTTCCGAACTTCCTTCAATTCTTAAACTTCTCAAAAAAGCTATCGTCTTAACTTCCGAACTTCCTTCACTTCTTAAACTTCTCAAAAAAGCTACCGTCTTAACTCCTTTCACTTCCTAAACTTCTTGACTTCTCCACTTAACACCCTCCTTCTTCCGTGAGAAATCAGAATTTCCAGTCAGCGCCTGCCATCACAGTGGCTTTTGGCATCGGGAAACCAGCCACCGTCTGGTAGGATTGCGCGAGCAGGTTCTCCCCCTTCACAAACACATTGATGCCCTTAGCCACTCGGCAACTGGCCGTGGCGTTCCAGAGTACAAAATTTTCTTTGGCGGGGTTCTTGCCCGTAGCAGTGTATAGTCCTGCCACATACTGCACTCCAGTATTGAAGCGGAAGCGGCCTTGTTCCCAGCCACCGCCCACCCATAGTTTATGCTCAGGGGCGGAAAGTTGCGGGTGGCTCATGTGCAGAAAACTGTAGTTGGCACTCGCTGTGAAATGTGAATTAATGCGCCAAGCACTTTCAAGTTCAAAACCAGCGTTCTCCGTAGCGCCAGTGTTCACATTCAGCGGACGACCGTCAACCATCTGAGTTTGAATCATATTATCGGCTTTCAGGTAGAACACATTCACACCCACCATCAGTCTGCCATGGAGCAGATGCTGGCGATATGCCAGTTCGTAGTTCATCAGGCGTTCCGGCTTCAGGTCGGCGTTAGCAGGCCGGTACATATAGAGTTCGCGGAGCGTGGCATTGCGGAAGCCCTTGCTCACAATGGCGCGTAAAGTGGCATCGCCAGGGAGCAAAAAAGTGACACTGCCCTGTGGCACCCACTCACTGCCGCTCACAGCATGATGATTCCACCTCACACCAGCGTCGAATATCAGCCATGGAGCAAGGTCTTGGCGAAAATCCACGTATCCCGCCACCTCATTCACACTGCGCTTGGCTATTTCGGAGATCGCACCGTCGGCCATGGCACGGTTCCACGCGTGGCCGCCATAGTGGCGAAAATCCACGCCAGCCGTGGTGCGGTTGCCAGTAAACGCACACCAACTCTGATAGAGCGAGAAGCCGCCCATACGGTCGTCGTGCAGATAAAAAGCCGTGCGAGGAGAGCCGCCGGGGTGGTAACCGTCGTTGATATGATGGTGTCCCCAATTATAGAACACCCGCAATGCGCCACTCGTGCGATGGTACTCGTTGGTGAGCGAGAGCGCCGCCATGCCACGGGTGATCAACATGTCATTATCAATCATCGGGTTGCTCACCTCGCCAGGGTTCGACGACTCAAAATAAGTGACATTCACATCGCCCGTCACACTCCAATTCTGGGTGAAGTCGTAGCCGATTTTGGCGAAACCGCTCACCTGCTCAAACGCCGAATGAGCACGATGACCGTCGGTACGGCCATAATTCACCCCTGCCATACTTGAGAATTTGCCCTTGCGCAGGCGGTTCGTGGCCGTGGCCTCAAATGTGCCATAGCTGCCACCCTGCAGGTTCACGTTGGTGGAAACGCCGTCGGTGGCCATCTGCTGTGTCACAATATTTACCACGCCGCCCATGGCATTCGATCCGTAAATCATAGAGGCAGGGCCGCGCACCACCTCCACCTTAGAGGCAAGCATCGTCTGGTAGGCGTCGGCAATCGGGTGGCCGTAAAGTCCAGCGTATTGGGGGAGTCCGTCCACAAGCACGAGCAGGTCGGCCGAGGAGCCAATGCCGCGCACCTTAATGCCGCCTGCCGCGCCTGTGCTCACCCCATAGCCAAGCACACCGCGCGAACTGACAAACAGACCAGGCACCTGCTCCGTGAGCGTGGGCAGCACATTGGTGCGGTAATCAGCGTTAAGAGCCGCGCCATTCACCACCGAAATGGCCATAGGCAGATGTCGCACATCAGTTTTGTAGCGTGTGCCGGTCACCACCACATCATTCAGTGTGAGCATAGTAGAATCGGTGTGCTCAGCAGCCACACTCACGGCCGAGGCGGCGCACAAAAGAAAAATAATACATTTTATCATCATCGCAGATTGTGTTTCGTTGTTGTTATCAAATAGTAGCCATAGGCATTAAATCATCTCGAATGCAAAGTTACCATCACTATTTCAAGCGCAAATTACCAAAATTTCAAAAAAAATTACCACTTTATCCGTTTCTGTACACGATGTACAAGGTCGGAAAACATGAATTAGAAGTTAAGAAGTTATGGGAAGTTAAGAAGTTAAGACGAATGTCGTGTTAGGATTAGGAAGGTAGAAAGTTAAGAAGGCAGAATAACCCATGCGGTAGGGATGCGGCATGCCGCGTCCCTCTATCAAATTAACACACAACAGGTTAACAACATGCAACATAAAAAAGTACTCCCACACGTTTAACACCATAGCCCACACATCCCCAACTATCGTCTTAACTTCCGAACTTCCCATAACTTCTTAACTTCCCAAAAAAGCAATCGTCTTAACTCCTTTCATTTCCTAACTTCTTCACTTCTCCACTTAACTTCCCCACTTGACTTCTTCTCCCCCTTCAGCGAAGCGGCCTTCCGCAAAAACCGGCGGCTGATTGGGGCGAGGATTTGGTGGAAAGGCGAACTTGGTGTATCTTTGCTATTAAATTGGTGTGGTGTGCAGTTTTTTCGGCACCATGCACATAAAATTGTTATAACTCTACTAAAAGGCAACTGATGTTTAAAGGATTCTTCACCCTGCTGCGCAGGTTTATCCCCCCATATAAGCGCTACATTGTGCTGAATGTGATATTCAACGTGATGTCGGCGTTTCTCACCCTGTTCTCTTTCGCCCTCATCATACCCATCTTAGAGATGCTTTTCGGCATCAACCAGGCGCACTACGCGTTTATGGAGCTGGGGAGCGCAGGGCTGAAAGAGGTGATCGTGAACGACTTCTACTATGGCGTGCAGTGCCTCATCGAAAGCTACGGCCCGTCCACCGCCCTGGCAGCCATCGCCGCCATGCTGGTGCTGTTCACGGGACTGAAGGTGGGCAGTGCATATCTGGCAGCGTTCTACATGATCAATATCCGCACTTGTGTGGTTCGTGATATCCGCAACCAAATCTACAATAAAATTGTGAGTCTTCCCATCGCCTTTTTCAGCAGTGAGCGTAAGGGCGACGTGATGGCGCGCATGAGCGGCGACGTGACCGAAGTGGAAAACAGCATCATGTCGAGCCTCGACCTGATGTTCAAGAACCCGATCATGATTGTGGCCTGCCTCACCATGATGATATTAGTGAGCTGGGAACTCACCCTCTTTGTGTTCACACTGCTTCCCATAGCCGGCTTCATCATGGGCACTGTGGGCAAGCGGCTGAAGCGGGTGAGCCTTGATGCGCAAAACCAGTGGGGAACGCTGCTGAGCAACATCGAGGAAACCGTGGGCGGCCTCCGCATCATCAAAGCCTTCAACGCTGAAGACAAGGTGAAGAGGCGCTTCAGCGAGGAGAACAACAAATACCGCCGCATCACCCAGAACATGCACCGCCGCTATGAGCTGGCGCACCCCATGAGCGAGTTCCTTGGCACAGCCACCATTGCCGTGGTGCTGTGGTTTGGCGGCAAACTCATTCTGTCGGGCAGCGCGTCAATCACGGCGCCGTCGTTTATCTACTACATGGTTATCTTCTACAGCATCATCAACCCCGCCAAGGACTTTTCCAAGGCAAGCTACTCCATTCAGCGCGGATTGGCATCGGTTGACCGCATCGACAAGATTCTGAAAGCCGACGAGTCGATCAAGGATCCCGCCCACCCTGTGGAGCTGAAGGAAATGAAGCAGGGCATCAAATACAACCAGGTGAGAGTCCGCTACGCCGAGCAGTGGGTAATCAATGGTGTAGATCTTGAGATAAAGCGAGGCATGACGGTGGCGCTGGTGGGACAGAGCGGCAGCGGCAAAACCACACTCGCCGACCTGCTGCCACGCTTCTACGATGTGGAGGAGGGCTCTATCAGCATCGACGGGGTGGACATTCGTGATGTGCGCAAGCACGATTTGCGCGCGCTCATGGGCAATGTGAACCAGGAGGCTATCCTCTTCAACGACACCATTCGCGCCAACATCACCTTCGGTGTGGACGGCGCCACCGACGAGGAGGTGGCGGAGGCGGCAAAAATTGCCAATGCCTACGACTTTATCATGGCCACCGAAAATGGCTTCGACACCAATATCGGCGACCGCGGGTGCAACCTGTCGGGCGGACAGCGGCAGCGGCTCAGCATAGCACGCGCCATTCTCAAGAATCCGCCTATCCTGATTCTCGACGAGGCCACATCGGCGCTCGACACCGAGAGCGAGCACCTGGTGCAGCAGGCACTCGACAATTTGATGCACGGGCGCACCACGCTGGTGATTGCCCACAGGCTGAGCACCATCAAGAACGCCGACCTCATCTGCGTGATGCAGGACGGTAAAATCATCGAACGAGGCACACACAGTGAGCTGATTGCCAAAAACGGTTCCTACAAGCACCTCGTTGACTTACAGAAATTCTAAACAAAGCGGCACGACAATTCAAACAAAACGATCATACAAAAATATCAGAACTATGCTAAAAAAGGTATTATTCACGCTGATTGCGGCCATGGCCGTGCTTGGCGCCAGCGCAGAGAAAAAACCGGCGAAGGTGCAGATTCACTTGCGTAACGGACAGATTGTGACTGGTGTGATAACGGAACGTGACGAGCGCGTGGTCACGATCCTCAATGAGGCCGACAACGCTTCCTACAACTACACGATGGACGAGATCAACTACATCGACCACCTGACCAAGAAGAAGAACTACGACACTTCAAAGTTCCGCGGATTCATCGACCTGGGCTACAGCCTGGGCGTGGGCGAGCCGCGCAACAACTACTGGCTGGTGGAAACCAGCTTCGGCTACGCTTTCACCCCGAAGATGTATGTGGGCGCTGGTGTGGCTGTACACGACTTCAAGCCTGTGGAGAAGAGTTTTCCCCTCTTCTGGGATCAGTCGGGTTCCAACGCCGGCAAGCACAACGACCCCGCTTGGCGCTATCCCTTCATTCCTTTCTACCTTGAAGGACGCTACAGCTTCATGAGCGAGTCGAAGAACACGCCATTCGTGAGCCTCAAAGTGGGTGGCACCTTCATCAACCACAAGGGCTTCTTCACATCGCCCACTATCGGCTATCACTTTGCCACCAACGAGTTCTTCTCGTTCAACATTGGCGTGGCCTATGAGCTGCAAACCGCAAAATACAAGCTCTGGTGCCAAGGCGACACCCCTGGAGCCATCAAGGACGACACCGGCAAAACCTACCTCCACAAGAGCCAGGCGTTCCAAAACCTGTGCGTCAAGGTGGGTGTGGAGTTCTAATGGGCAATGGCTTTCTTCAGTTCCACAATATTCTACCTAATCATTATGGTGGTGGCATTCATGAGTCTGGGTATGATTTGCAGCCCTAAGTCGCCCGGGCCAGCCAGCACCAAGATTGTGGCTATGCACACCGCCCCCACTGGCGAATCCTCCAGTGGGCACACGGTGAAAATCACCGCCCTTAAAGGGGGCGACATCTGCATAGAACGGCACTTCAGCCTATGTCCGTCCGACACCGTGAACCTCGTGATCACGAAATTCGACAGCCACGTGAAAATCGTGGAGAAAAAGGGGGTGAGCGGCTATGGTGAGCAGTGTGAGTGTGTGGGCACGGCATTAGTGTCGTGCATAGGGCAGCGGTGGTACAGCTACCGCTACGAGAGCGAACTGACCGGCGAATGGTGCACCTTTGAGTTCACCAACGTGGCAGGCAACACGAAAGAAGTGGAAATGCGGCTTTAGCAGTTTTACCCCCAAAAAATGAGTTTTAAAGTAGCTTCTGCGGCCACACACACAATTTCCACACACTTCCCTACGTTATCATCATAACGGCCACACACCCACGATGCGTGGCATAAAAATCCTTCAACGAAAAAACAATTCAGCATCATGATAAAGAATTACCTCATCGCGCTTTTGGCGGCTATCTCATTCACGGCAAGCGCACAAGTCTCAGACGGCAAATGGGTGACACACACCCGGTTTGCCATCACTTCCACCAAGAATGTGATCGACACCAAAAACGGAGTTTACTGTCTGGTGAACAACTGTCTGCACTGCTTCGACAAGGGCTCCAAGAGCCTGACGGTGCTGAGCAACCAAAATGTGCTTTCTGGCACGCTCATCAGCGGCATTTATTACAACTACGACAAGAAATACCTTGTGGTCACTTACGACGACTCCAACATCGACATCGTGGCTGAAGACGGCAAGGTGACCAACATTCCCAACCTCAAGGACGCCGTCATGACCCAGTCGCGCGTCATCAACGACGTGACGTTCAGTGGTCAGAAGATGTATGTGGCCACCGGATTCGGCTTCGTGGTCATCAACGACTCGAATATGCAGATTGCCGAGACGCGTGTTTACAGCCGCAGCATTTCGTCGGTGGCTGAAGTGGGCAAATGGCGCGTGGTGTTCACTCCCACCAACGAGGTGTTCTACTGCCCTGCCAACGAGGTGCCTGAATGGCTCGGTGGCTACAAAAGTGCTTCTATCGCCAGTATGCAGAACGGCAAGATTTTTGCCGTTGATGGCTCCAATATGCTCGTGAAGCAGGACAAGCGGCTCACAAAGGTGGCTTTGACGGAGGGCTCCGATGGCGAACTCTCGTTCACCAGCACCTCTATCGCCGAGGCTGCGCCCACCAATGTGCAGAAAACCCCTACCGGCTTTTTAGCCAATTTCTTCTCCTCTAAATACTACTACACCTTCGATGCCGAGGCTGGCAACGCGGTGAAGAAGACGCTTTCGGCACAGGAATTGGTGAGCTGCTCACCCGATGCCGACGGCTCTATATGGGGCGTGAACGAGAAGGGACTGCACAGCAGCAGCGCATCAAGCACCTACTATAAGCCTAATTCGGTGAGTCTGAAAGGTGTGCCCTACTGGATGGGCTACAACAAGAACACCCACAAGCTCTACCTCACCGCCACCAGCGACAATGGTGTGCTTCCCTCTGCCAATATAGGGGCGCTGTATGAAATCGACAAGTACGACGGCTCGGCATGGCAGAATGCCAACCCTACCGGCACCACTGGCGGACAAGGCTGGTATTGGCCGGTGTTTGACCCTAAGGACAGCACCGACACCTACTACATCAGCTCCCGACTGAGCGGCCTTTTCAAGGTCACCGACAAGGCTGTGACGAAGGTAATCAATGCCTCCAACTCTCCTTTTGTGGCGCGCAAGGCCGCCATTCGCTTCGACAACGACGGCAACCTGTGGGTGGTGCACTCGAGCTTGAACAACACCGTGCCTGTGAAGGTGCTGCCACACGACAAACTGAAAAGCGGCAATTTCACCACTGCCGACTGGACGGTGTATAGCGTGCCTGATGTGACCAACATCAACTCGTTTAAATACTCCACTTTCGACATCAGCAACAAGTCGAGCATCAAGGCTTTCAACTGTGGCGACTACATCTGCCCTATCATTCTGTGGCGTGTGAACCCCGACCTGTCGAAACCGGAGTTTGAGTCGAAGAGCTACACTTCGCTCAACGCTTCCGACGGATCCACCTGCACATGGGTTTACTCCTATGTGATTAAGGCCGACCGCAACGACAATATCCTCTTCGGCTACGACAAGGGCCTGGTGTCGTTTAAAGCCACCGATGCGTTCAACGAGGGCTTCGTGGTGGAGAAAGCGCCTGCCGTGGAGGGCACGAAGATTTACGCCTTGGAGGTGGACACGCTCAACCGCAAATGGGTGGGCACTGCCAGCGACGGCCTTTACCTGCTCAGCCCCGACTGCAAGACGGTGATCAGCCACTACACTTCAAGCAACAGCCCACTGCTCACCAATGTGATTTATCAGGTGTGCTGCGACACCGACAACAATTCCGTGTTTGTGGTCACTCCGCTTGGCGTGCAGCAGTTCTTCAGCGACTACAGTGAGGCGGCAGCCGACTACAGTGCCGTGTATGCCTACCCCAACCCTGTGCGCCCCGACTTCACTGGATTTGTGACCATCACCGGACTGATGGAGGGCTCTAACGTGGTCATCAAAGATGCCAAGGGCACCGTGGTGAAGCAATTCACCGCCACCGCTGGTTCCGTGGCCTGGGACTGCTGTGACGCAGCCGGTGAGCGACTGCCCACAGGAAGCTACGGCGTGTATGCCGCACAAGAGGGCGCAGAAATGCCCGCCACCCCTTACACAAAAGTGTTGGTCATTAAGTAAGAAATAAGAAATTAGAGATTAGAAGTTAGACATTAGAAGAAACCTTGCGGTAGGGACGCTGCATGCCGCGTCCGCCCCAGGTGTGGAATATATAATTAGAAGTCAAGAAGTTAGAAGAAGTTCGGAAGTTAAGACGATTGTTATTTTGCAGCCATGCTGGTGGCTGATGATTGCCTAATATTGTTGGAGATGTCTGATAGGTCAGATTAGCATCATGCAACAAGGCAAATCACTTCAACATACGTCTTAACTTCCGAACTTCTTCTAACTTCTAATCTCTAATGTCTAACTTCTAATCTCTAATATCTAATTTCTAATGCCTAATCATCAAAACATCACGGAGAAGGCTCCACCTATGGTCAGGTGATTCATATGCTTCTCGGCGCGGCCATGCACCTTTGAGTCGATCCATTCAAGCATCGAAGGGTCATCTTTGATGGCCTGAGAAGAACGGATGCGGCTGAGTGCCTCGTCGGAAAGCAGGCGTGCATCGTAGGTGTATTTCGACTTAGCGGAATCGAAGTCGGCAAAGAGTTTCCAGGCGAAATTGTTTTTATAGCGCCAAGCAATATTCACGCCCAGCACATAGTTGAACGATGTGCCGCCTTTCACCCTGATGATGTCGTATTTTTCGGTAGCGTTTTCCAGCACCACGTTATACATGCTGCTCACGCCGGGCTGCAAAATCTCATTGGAGAGAAACTCGTTGCCTTCCGCATCTTGATACCAATAGAGCGGATAAGAATTGCCGCTCTTGTCAACGACGCTGTGCTCCGTGTCGATTTTCGGATTACCATTGCGCGCGGTGTATTTGATACCATCGGCAAAACGCACACCACAGAGCGCCTTAGCACCAATGGAGAAACGCTTGCTCAGCGGCAGACTGCCATACACGCCTAAATTGAGCGATGCACTGGTGAAATTACCGTCTTCAATCTCAAAACCGTAGATACCTGGCAGCGGGCGGCCCTGGTCGTCGTTGAACGCCGCCAGAATGCTGTTGTAGATCATCAAGGAGGTGCGGTCGTCCTCCGAAAGGTTCAACCCCTTGGCAGGAGTGCTGATCACGCGAGCCAAGCCACCCACGCCCACGTATTTGTTGAGGAAATGCGCAGCCTCAAGGCCAAACACCGTGCTGGTGCCTAAAAGCACACGGTCGCTGGTCTTGTCGTCGAAGTCAAACAAGATGTCGGCAGGGTGTGTGGCCACGCCCATCTGCACATCAAAAAATGAGGGGTGCTCCGAGATGCCGGTCTCATATTCATATCGCTTGATTCCCTTGTCTTTAAAAATCAAGTCGCCCACAAAATAGCCCAGCTCGGTTGACATAATACCGATACCAGCACCGGCCATCACGTCGGAAATCCAGTGGCGGTTGTTGAGCACACGCATCACACCAGTGGCGGTGGCAAGCGCATAGCCTCCGATAGAGAACCATGGCGAGCGGGTGAGTCCATACTCCTTATGGAGAATGGTGGCTGCCACAAAGGCGGTGGCGGTGTGTCCCGAAGGAAACGAATTGCGAGTGGAGCCGTCGGGGCGAAGCTCTTTCACCGAATATTTGGTGGCGTTCACAGCCAGCGCCATGATGGCATTGGCGGCGAAAGCCGAAGCGCCCAGTCGCAGCCAACTCGAGCGGCCCTCATAGCCGGCAAGTTTGAGCGCGGCAATCAGCGGATAAGGCACAAACTGGGTGTAGTTGTCGATTTTGGTCTTAAAATTTTTCTCAAAGCTGAAGCGTGCCGAGCGAAACGCCTTCTTCTGGTCCTTGATGATAAACGACGACAGAAACAGCGGAACGCCTGCATACGAAATGTCGCGGTTCCAGTTGTAGTAAGGATGCTGACGGGTGTTCACCGGAGCATCAGCGGTGATATTCAGTTCGGGCACAGGCAGCACGCTGCTGGCAGCCGAGCGGGTGGCGTAAAGACCCATCACATTCACATTTTCATCCGGAGCCGGAGCTGCCTCTGGTTCAGGCCCTTGAACTTCAGCCACATCGTGCTGCTGGGCCGCAGAGTCGGCAGGCACAGCCAGTTCGCCAGCGAAGGCCGTAGTGGCCATCATCAGCGCCACGAAAGAAGAGAGGAGTTTTGAATAATAGTAGTTTTTTTTCATTTATCTTATTTATATGTTTTTTGATTCACAAAAAAGAGGACACAAGCCAGAACATATCATTCCGACACACTTATCAAACACACAGGCGCGCGATTCACGCACACACATGTAATCTGGAAGAGCGGATCAAAAAACAGAGGAAGCGATGCTCCGCTTTTTTTTGACACGCCCTCCACCACAACCAAAGTCAAACGATCACCTTATCGTGCGGCGCTAAGCCCGCGTCTAAAATTTAGAAAAACTCAGAGGCAGGAGGCTCTCAATGCTGTCGAGGCGGTAAATGGTGTCGCGGCCCACCAGCAGCACCTCCATCGGGTGCTTAGCCTGCACTTCAAATTCAAGCAGGGCCTGACGGCACACACCGCAAGGCGCACACGGCTCTTTCACAAAATCGCCATTCTGGAAAGCGGTAATCGCTATCATCTTGATGCCCACGCCGGGATAGTTGGCACCGGCATTATAACAGGCGCTGCGCTCGGCGCAAGTGCCGGCAAAGGCGGCGTTCTCCTGGTTGGCGCCCTTAATCAGCACGCCATTGTCGAGGAGCAGCGCGGCTCCCACATTAAAGTGGCTATAGGGGGTAAAGCTGCTTTTGGTGGCTTCTTTAGCGAGGTCCACCACTTTTTTCTCATCATCGCTTAGCTCATTGTAAGCTAAAACTTGTATCTTTGCAGTTATATTCTTCTCTTTCATAGCGTATGATAGAATTAATGCAAGTGTATGTTACCTACTGTTTTTCGTTGCAAATATATTGATAATTTTCCAAACCGCAACCATAAAAAGTGGATTTGCAGTGTTTTTCTGGCAGTGGTCTGCATCAGTGCCGCGGCACAGGGACTGTCGAGCGTGTTTTTAGAGTATATCGACAAATACAAAGGCATCGCCATTCGCCACCAGCAGCAATACGGTATTCCGGCTTCTATCACGCTGGCACAAGGCCTTTTAGAGAGCGGTGCCGGACGCAGCAAACTCGCCACCGGATCCAACAACCACTTCGGCATCAAGTGCTACGCCTGGGACGGCGAGCGCACCTATGTGGGGGCTGCGTCGGCCTACAACTGCTACCGCAAATACGACTCGGCTGAAGACGGCTACGAAGACCACGCTAAGTTTCTGCAAGGCAGCCGCTACCAGCAGCTGTTCTCCCTCCCCGTGACCGACTACAAGGCCTGGGCGCGAGGCCTCAAAGCGTGTGGCTACGCCGAAAATCCCGCCTATGCCGACAAGCTGATTCGCCTGATTGAAGCCTACCAGCTCTATCAGTACGACAGCGGCCAGCCCGTGATGGCAAAGGCGGCAGAAGAGGGCGCGGCAGAGTCGCCAGCGCAGCTAAAAGACGACGCCGAGGCCTACAAGCGAGCCTACGACAAGGCGTTCATGGAACACAGCATTCACCGCAAGTGGGACAAGTTTTTCGTAATTGCGCGCCGTGGCGACACCTACGAGTCGATAGCACTCGAATTTAGCAAGAAAACCAAAGAAATACTCGACTTCAACGACATCACCGACAGCGGCCGTGAGCCACAAGAGGGTGAGCGTGTGTGGGTGGAAAGCAAATACGACCGTCACCCGTCAGTGAAATTCTACGTGGCGAAAAAAGGCGAAACGCTCCACAGCATATCGCAGGAGTTTGGTATGCGCCTCAAATCGCTCTACAGGCTCAACGCCATGAAGCGCGGCGAAGAAGTGATCACCGGCCAAAAAATCTTCTTCCAATAGCCCCCACCCCACTCCCCACCTGCCATATTTTAGAGAATACGTAGTTGGAGGGGGAGGGGAGTTTACAAGTGCAAATGTAGAGAAGTGGGCACAATTGGCGATTTATGGCACTCTCGGCGGTTGTTAATAACTTTTTATGCGATTTACAGAATTTAAATGGTTTAAATTTGTAAACTTTCTGTAATTATAAGTAACTTTACACCCTTAAATAAGAGGGTAAGACACCTCTATTTTTAGCGAATTGATTTTTATGGCTATGGCAGAACTCACTACATATCATATTCCGGCACTGCTGCAGGAGTGCATCGATGGGCTAAACATCAAGCCCGACGGCACTTATGTGGACGTGACCTTTGGCGGTGGCGGCCACAGCCGTGAGATCATGAAGCATCTGGGCACGAGCGGCCACCTCTACAGCATGGACCAGGATATGGATGCCTACGCCAACCGCATTGACGACCCCCGGTTTACATTTGTACACGGCAACTTCGCGTTCCTCAAAAACTTTATGCGCTATTATGGCGTGGACGGGGTGGATGGCGTGCTTGCCGACCTTGGCGTGAGTTTCCACCACTTCGACGACAGCGACCGTGGCTTCTCTTTCCGGCTCAGCGGCCGGCTCGACATGCGCATGAACCGCAACGCGGGGCAAGACGCCGCCGGCGTGATTGCCAGCTACAGCGAGGAGCAGCTCGCCAACATTCTCTACCTTTATGGCGAGCTGAGGCAGAGCCGGCGCATGGCGGCTGCCATAGTGAAGGCGCGGGCGGAATCGCCCATTGTGAGCACTGAGCAGCTCGTGAGCGTGGTGAAGCCTTTCATCAAGCCCTCACAGGAGAAGAAGGAGCTGGCACAGGTGTTTCAGGCCTTGCGCATAGAGGTGAACAATGAAATAGGCGTGCTCAAGCGTATGCTCCAGCAGGCGCTCGAGGTGCTGAAGCCTGGCGGAAGGCTGGTGATTATCACCTACCACTCGCTCGAAGACCGCCTGGTGAAGAATTTCATGAAGAGCGGCAACATTGAGGGGAAAATCGACAAGGACTTCTTCGGCAGGGTGAACTGTCCGCTGAAGTTGGTCAACAACAAGGTAATCACGCCCAGCGAGGAGGAGGTGGAGCGCAATCCTCGGTCGAGAAGCGCGAAGCTGCGCATCGCCTACAAAAAAGAAACAGAGTAACACTAACAGGCATAACATAAAGCCACACTTGGCAGGCATAACATGGCAAAGGAGAAGAAGAGAAAAAGCAGCAACATGAGCGACAATGGGCTTATCAAAAGGTGGGTCCAGGGGCGCAGTTTCCTCACACTCGACTTCTTCCGTCGCAATAAGCTATACGTGATTGCTGTGACGGCCTTGATTATGATGTATATCAGCAAGAAGTATGAATACCAGGAATGTCTGCAAGAGGTAATCAACCTCAACGCTGAGCTCAACGACGTGAAGACCGACTGCGTGAACGCCAGCGCACAATACAATTCTAAAATTCGGGAAAGCGAGATGAAGCAGCTCATCGACACTTGCCACATCGACTTGGTGACTCCCGAAAAACCACCCTACAAACTGACGGAAAAATGAAAAAAGCGACGAATAAATCACTTCAGACCAACAAGAAGCGGATTCTGTGGCGCTACACGCTGGTGATGATGTCGCTGATCCTTTTCTCCGCCATCATCGTTGGCCGCCTGTTCAAGACCACGGTCACACAAGCCGCGGAGTGGAACCGCAAAGCCGACAGCGCCTGGCAAGACACCGCCATCATCAACGCCGAGCGCGGCAAGATTCTTGCCGACGACGGCAGCGTGCTCGCCGCCAACATGTATTTCTACACCGCGCGCATCGACTGGGGCTTCAATGGCATCAAAGACTCTGAATTCAAGAAGCAGCTGCCTGCCCTGTGCGACAGCCTCGCAGCTTTCGACGGCTCAAAAACCGCCAAAGAGTGGGAAGAGGAGCTGAAGAAAGCAAAAAAGGCGAAAAGCCACTGCTACAAGCTCATCGACCACATGCTCACCCACAGCGAGTTTGAGCGGCTGAGCAAATTCCCCTTCCTTAAGGAAAGCGGAAAAATACTGTATGGCGAGCGACTGATGAGGCGCAAAAAGCCTTTCGGCTCCATGGCGGCACGAAGCATAGGCAATGTGAGCGACCCCATTCTGCTCTACAACGCCCGCATCAACTGGCGTGACCGCGCCTTCAATCTGCAAGAATTCAACCGCCTGCTGCCCGCCCTGTGCGACAGCCTCGCAAGCGCATATCCCAAAACCACAGCCGAGGAGTGGAAGCAAATCCTCATCAAGGGGCAAAGGGAGAAAAGCAGCGATTTCTTGCTGCTCAAGCGCCCCGTGGAAAAGACTGTGATCGACAGGCTGAGCAAATTCCCCTTCTTGCGCAAGAGCAAGAGCATGTTCTACGGCGAACTGAAAAAAGACGCCGAGGGTGGCCGCCACGGCATCACCGGACTGGAGATGTTTCTCGACAGTCTGCTCTTTGGTGTGCCGGCTAAGGCACCGAAGGTGGCACTCAACGCCAACACCGCCAACTACGGCGGAAAGCCCATTCCCGGCTACGACGTGACCACCACCATCAATGTGCAGCTCCAGGACATCGTGGAAAACGAGCTGATGAGCATGCTGAAGGATTGTAAGGGAAAATGGGGCTGCGCCATTCTCATGGAGGTGAGCACTGGCGAAATCAAAGCCATCTCCAACCTCGACCTCGATGAGGAAACCGGCCAATACAATGAGGGCGAGAACCATGCGGTGCTCGGCTACGAGCCTGGCTCTGTGATTAAGCCTATCAATATGATGGTGGCCCTGGAAGACGGCATCGTGAGCAACCTCGACGAGGTGATCACCACTGGCCACCGCTATGTGCTTGAGCCAGGCATCGCTGTGGTTGACGAGCACGGCTCAAGCGAATTCAGCATTCGCGACATCATAGCCAAGTCGTCGAACATAGGTATGACACGCATCATGTGGCGCAAATACGGCAACAATCCCGACGGCCTGCGCCAGCGCCTTGAGGGCATGGGATTCTTCGAGCCGTTCAACACCGGCATCGCCGGTGAGCGGCAGCCGCGCTACTACAAGGTGAAAAATAATATGGACGGCCGCCGCACACTCCGTGGCGAGGCGTTTGGCTACGATGCGTTCATTCCTCCCATCTACACCCTCGCCATGTATAACGCGTGGGCCAACGACGGCAAATTTGTGCGTCCACGCCTCATCAAGAAACTTTCAAGGGTCGGTGAGCCTGACTCTATCGTGCCCGTGAGCTATGTGCGCAAGCAAGTGTGCTCGCCCGAAAACGCAGCCAAGATGCGCGAACTGCTTCACGGCGTGGTGTGGAGGCAAGGCACCGCACGCTCACTGCGCGACAGCGTGGTGCATCTTGCCGGCAAAACGGGCACTGCCTATATCTCAAACGGAAAGAACGGCTACAGTAAATCAGTGCGAAGATATGCGTTCTGCGGCTTCTTCCCCTACGAGAAACCTATGTACTCCTGCATGGTGCTCATCTACGGCGGCACAAAGAGTGCCCCAGCCAGCAGCGGCACCGTGGTAAAGAATGTGGCACTCAAACTCTACGCCAAAGGCCTGCTCGGCAACGCCAGCGACTACCACAACGAAAAAGGCACCGGCAATGAATCCATTTTAGTGACCCCAGCCAGCTACAGCCCTTCACGCGCCACCTACATCAAGGAAGCCACCGGCGCACCAAGAATAGCGCACACCGCCATGCCGCACAGCGATGGCAAAGGCGTGCCCAATGTGGTGGGGCTCAACCTGCGCGACGCCATCGCCCGGCTGGAGAAGCTGGGATTGAGGGTGGAGTGCGACGGCGTGGGATTCGTCACCGGTCAGAGCGTGGCGCCTGGCTCGGCTTATCACCGAGGCACAAGCATCAGGCTGCACCTCTCCAACAATCCGCGCATCGTGCATGCACGCAAACCATAAACATTTAAGTATATAACAACGAACTAAAACAGCTATTGATAAAATGAAGAAGTTAAATCAGTTACTCGCCGACATTGACACGCTTAAGGTGATAGGTGACCGCGATGTGGAAATCGCAAGTGTGACCAACGACTCGCGTGAAGCCGCTCCCGGAGCCCTGTTCATAGCCGTGAAAGGTGTGGCAGTAGATGCCCACAAATTCATTCCACAGGTGGTGGCAGCAGGAGCCGTGGCAGTGGTGTGCGAGGATTTACCCGACACGCTCCACGAGGGCGTGACATACATACAGGTGGAAAACAGCACCATCGCACTGGGGCTTCTCGCCAGCGCCTGGTACGACCACCCCAGCACCAAGCTGCGGCTGGTGGGCGTGACCGGCACGAACGGCAAGACCACCACCGCCACCCTGCTCTACGAGCTCACACAGAGCCTCGGCCACAAGGCAGGGCTGCTCTCCACCGTGAAGAATGTGGTGGACCGCACCGAGTATCCCGCCAAGCAGACCACACCCGACCACATGTCGCTCAACCGCCTGCTCCACGAGATGGTGGAAGCTGGATGCGAATACGCCTTCATGGAGGTGAGTTCACACGCCTGTGCGCAGCACCGCATCGTGGGGCTGCAATTCGCCGGGGGCATATTCACCAACCTCACCCGCGACCACCTCGACTTTCACAAAACCGTGGAAGCCTACATCAAGGCCAAGAAAATGTTTTTCGACGCCCTGCCTGCACAGGCATTCGCCCTGGTCAACGCCGACGACAAGGTGGGCAGCGTGATGGTGCAGAACTGCAAGGCCACCACCTACACCTACTCGCTCCGCACCATGGCCGACTTCAAGGCGCAAGTGATAGAGGAGCGGCTCGACGGCACCACCATCACCCTGAACGGGCAAGAGCTTGAGGTGCTGTTCACCGGACGCTTCAATGTGTATAACCTCGCCAGCGTGTATGGCGCGGCACTGCTGCTCGGCTTCGATAAAGACGAGGTGCTCGTGAAAATCAGTATGCTCCACCCGGTGGCCGGCAGGTTCCAGACCATGCGCTCGCCTCGCGGCTATGTGGCAGTGGTGGACTACGCCCACACGCCCGACGCGCTGGTGAACGTGCTCTCCGCCATTCACGATGTGGTGAGCGGCAAGGGGCAGATCATCACCGTGTGTGGCTGCGGCGGCGACCGCGACCACGGCAAGCGACCCATGATGGCAGCAGAAGCCGCCGGCAGGAGCGGCCTGGTGATTCTCACCAGCGACAATCCCCGAAGCGAGGATCCCGAAGAGATTCTGCGCCAGATGGAGGCCGGGCTCGACGACACGGGACGCAGCCACACGCTGAAAATCACCGACCGCCGCGAAGCCATCAAGACCGCTTGCCGCATGGCAAAGAAGGGCGATGTGGTGCTGGTGGCCGGCAAGGGACACGAAACCTACCAAGAGATTAAGGGAGTGAAGCACCACTTCGACGACCGAGAGGTGCTTGCCGACATATTTAAAGAAGAAAAATAATTTCTAAAGAAAAGATATGCTTTATCACTTATTTCACGCATTAGAGGAATACAACGTGCCTGGCGCACGACTATTCGACTACATCACTTTCCGATCAGGCCTCGCCCTGGTGCTGTCGCTGTTTATCTCCATTGTGTTCGGGCGCAAAATCATTGAGCGCCTGCAACTGATGCAGGTGGGCGAAATCGTGCGCAACCTCGGTCTGCAAGGCCAGCTCGAGAAGAAAGGCACCCCCACCATGGGCGGCATCATCATCATCATAGCCATCTTGATTCCATGCCTGCTCATCGGCAAGCTCAACAATGTGTATATGCTGCTCATGATTGTGGCCACCATCTGGTGCGGCGCGCTCGGATTTGCCGACGACTACCTGAAGATTGCCCGCCACAACAAGGAGGGCATGAAGGGCAAGTTCAAGATTATAGGCCAGGTGGGCCTCGGCCTGATTGTGGGCCTCACCATGTGGCTCTCCCCTGCCATCGTCATCAACGAGAATGTGGAGGTGCAGAATCCACAGACGAGCGAAATGGTGGTGAAACACAAGACCGAGACGGTGAAATCAACCAAAACCACCATTCCCTTTGTGAAGAACCACAACTTCGACTACGCCATGCTCACCAAGTGGATGGGCGACCATGCGCAGACGGGCGGCTGGATTGTGTTTATCCTCGTCACCATTTTCGTGGTGGCGGCAGTGAGCAACGGAGCCAACCTCACCGACGGCCTCGACGGCCTGGCGGCAGGCACATCGGCCATCATTGGCGTGGCGCTTGCCATCATGTGCTACCTGGGAGGCAACGTGATATACTCGTCGTATCTCAACATCATGTACATTCCCGAAAGTTCGGAGCTTGTGGTGTATGCGGCGGCATTCATCGGAGCCACCGTGGGATTCCTGTGGTATAACTCATTCCCCGCGCAAGTGTTTATGGGCGACACCGGCAGCCTCTGCCTCGGTGGCATCATCGCCGTGTTTGCCATTCTCATTCGCAAGGAGCTGCTGATACCCATCTTGTGCCTCACCTTCTTCATGGAAGACATATCGGTGATGCTGCAGGTGGCCTACTTCAAGTACACCAAGAAAAAGACCGGTGTGGGCAAGCGCATCTTCAAGATGACACCGCTCCACCATCATTTCCAAGTGCCAGCCGGCAAGGTGGAGGCACTGTGGCAAAAGCCGGTGAACGCCATTCCGGAGTCGAAAATCGTGATGCGGTTCTTCCTCGTGGCCATCTTCCTGGCAGTGATTACTTTCGTAACATTAAAGATTAGATAAAACACCAATCAGAGACATGCCCAGAACGCCCCACAATATGCGTTATCAGCAGTTACACAATCGCAAACGCTCATCGCTGGCGCCATTCTCGGCAATCTCGCAAAACATACAGAAATCATGACATCAAACCGACGTATCGTAGTATTAGGTGGTGGCGAGAGCGGTGCAGGCGCCGCAGTACTCGCCAAAGTGAAAGGAATGGACGTGTGGCTGAGCGACATGGGCACCATCGCGCCAAAATACAAGGCGCTTCTCGACAAGTATGACATTGCCTGGGAAGAAGGCGGGCACACCGAGGAGAAGGTGCTTGCCGCCGATGAAATCATCAAGAGCCCCGGCATTCCATGCAACGCCCCCATGGTGAAGAAGGCTACCGACAAGCATATTCCCATCATCAGCGAAATAGAGTTTGCTGGCCGCTACACCGATGCCAAAATGGTGTGCATCACCGGCAGCAACGGAAAAACCACCACCACCATGCTCACCTACCACATCCTCACCAAGGCCGGCATGAATGTGGGGCTGGCAGGCAACGTGGGCAACAGCCTTGCGCTGCAGGTGGCCACCGAGCACCACGATGTGTATGTGATTGAACTCAGCAGCTTCCAGCTCGACAATATGTATCAGTTCAAGGCCAATGTGGCGGTGCTGCTCAACATCACCCCCGACCACCTCGACCGCTACGACTATAAGATGGAGAACTACGCCGCAGCCAAGTTCCGCATTATGCAGAACCAGGACAAGAACGACGCCTTCATCTACTGGCAGGGCGACCCGATTATTGACGCACAGCTCAAGCGTGTGCACACCGAAGCCAAGGTGCTGCCCTTCGACGCCACCCCCGATGAGCACATGGCCGCATACCTCGACAGCGACAACATCATCAACTTCCACATCGACGGCAGGAGCTGGAGTATTCCTCGCGCCGAGCTGTCGCTGAAAGGACTTCATAATGTGTATAATTCTATGGCTGCCGGACTGTCGGCCTCGTGCCTCGATATCAAGGACGACATTATCCGCCGCGCCCTTGCCGACTTTGAGGCAGTGGAGCACCGCCTGGAATTTGTGCGCACAGTAGATGGCGTGACCTATGTCAACGACTCGAAGGCCACCAACGTGAATGCCTGCTACTATGCCCTTGAAAGCATGACCACCCCTGTGGTGCTCATTCTCGGCGGCAAGGACAAAGGCAACGACTACAACGAGCTGATGGAGTTTGTGAGCAAGAAGGTGCGCGCCATCGTGTGCCTCGGTGCCGACAACACCAAGATTCTCAACTTCTTCAAGGACAAGGTGCCCGTAATCACCGAAACCCACAATATGAAAGACTGCCTCGCCAAGTGCAAGGAGCTGGCACACAAGGGCGACACCGTGCTGCTCTCGCCATGCTGCGCAAGTTTCGACCTGTTCCGCAACATGGAGGACCGCGGCGAGCAGTTCAAGAATGGCGTAAACGCCTTTTGACGCGCACACGCTTTAAGAAAGAAGTCTGTTAAGCTATGCAGCAACACATGGAACATGGTTTAGAAAAAAATATCGACAAAGCCACGCGCTACGAAGAGATGACCCGGAAGTATGGCGACCCATGGATCTGGGGCATCTACTTCACGCTTGTGCTTATATCACTTGTGGAAACTTACAGCGCATCGAGCCGCGAAGTGGCCACAATGGGTGTGTATATGCCCATTCTCAAGCACTGCGTATTCCTGCTGATAGGCGGTGGAGTGCTCGCCGTGGTGCGCAAAATACCCTACAACAACACCTATTTCCTGTTTGGCATCACCGTGGGGCTATTCTTGATCACACTCCTCTCGCTGGTGTATGTGCAGTTCTTTGGCGACATGCTGAACGGCGCACGCCGCTCGTTCAGGCTGTTTGGCATATCCATTCAGCCCTCGGAGTTTGCCAAACTGTCGGCGGTGACAGCGCTGTCCTACATTCTGTCGCGCACCCAAAAGGAGAATGGCGTGAGCGACAGGGGCATGTGGCTATGCGTGATAGTGGTGGGCCTGTTCGGCTTTCTCACCTTCAAGAGCGGCCTCACCAACTTCCTGCTGCTGGTAGGCATCAGCGGCATCATGATGATAGTGGGCGGCATTTCGCTGAAGAAGATAGTCATCGTGTTTATTGCATTCAGCATCTTAGGCTGCGGATACAAGTATATCAAAGACTTGAACGAGAGCAAGGAGGAGACCATACAGATGGCCGCAAGGCAATCCGACCAGCAGATGGTGGACGAGGGCGAGGCTACCGACGCAGCGCTCTTGCAGCCCGAAGCCAAGAAGGAAGTAGACCGTAGCAAAATGCGCTGGAAACGTCTGATGGACTGGTGGAACAACGATTCGCTCGTGTACCGGCCCATCACCGACAAGAACTCGCAGGAAATGTTCTCGCGCATGGCACAGGCCCATGGCGGCGTTACGGGCGTGTTCTTCGGCAATTCTCGCGAGAGCAGCCGTCTGCCGCTCGCCTTCAGCGACTACATCTATTCCATCATTGTGGAAGACACCGGCCTCATCGGCGGCATTGCGGTGATTCTGCTCTACTTGGTGCTGCTCGCCAGAGCGGCGATGATAGCGCGCAGGTGCCGCCGCACACTGCCCACGCTCATAGTGATAGGCACCGCGTCGATGATTACGCTGCAGGCGCTTTTCCACATGGCCATCAACACGGGCGTGTTTCCCGTGTCGGGACAGCCGCTGCCACTCATATCAAAGGGCGGCACCTCCATCGTGATTGTGAACTTCGCCTTCGCCATTCTGCTGAGCATCAGCCGCACTGTGGCAGGCTTAACCGATAAAAAGAACGCAACTAAAGAGGATCAGGAACTGCCTAAAGAACTTCGGGCAGAGAACCCCTCTCTACTTATAAATTACACAAATGTCTGGAAATAATAAACGTTTTCTCGTGAGCGGCGGTGGAACCGGCGGTCACATATTCCCGGCTTTATCAATAGCCAATGAAATTCGCCGCAGATATCCTGAGGCCAAAATCCTGTTCGTGGGCGCGGAAGGGCGCATGGAAATGGAGCGCGTGCCGGCTGCGGGCTACGAAATCATCGGGCTGCCCGTGTGCGGCTTCGACCGCAAGCACCTGCTGCGCAATGTGAAGGTGCTGCTGAAGCTGTGGAAGAGTATGCGCCTGGCTAAGCGCATTCTGAAGGAATTCAAGCCCGACATCGCCATTGGCGTGGGCGGCTACGCCAGCGGCCCGATGCTGAAGGAAGCGCAGAAGAAGGGCATACCCACCCTGCTCCAGGAGCAGAACTCCTATGCCGGTGTCACCAACAAGCTCCTGGCCAAAGACGCCAAGTGCATCTGCGTGGCCTACGAGGGCATGGAGCGCTTCTTCCCTAAAGAGAAGATTGTGCTCACGGGCAACCCTGTGCGCCGCTCTCTGCTGGAGTGTGAGGCCTCCTGTGAGGAAGCTCGAAAGGCATTAGGCATCGACCCTGACCGCCTCACGGTGCTCATCATCGGCGGCAGCCTGGGGGCGCGCACGGTGAACGAGAGCATCATCGGCGGACTGAAGAAGATTGGCGCGGAAGCTGGCGAGGTGCAGGTGCTGTGGCAGACGGGTAAAGCCTACGACCAGCAGTGCAGCGCCGCGCTTGCGCAGTCGGGCGTGACAAATGTGAAGCAGATGGCGTTTATCAGCCAGATGGACATGGCGTACCGCGCAGCCGACCTCGTGATTTCGCGTGCCGGAGCAAGCAGTATCAGCGAGCTACAGCTGCTGGGCAAGCCTTCCATACTGGTGCCTTCGCCAAATGTGGCTGAAGACCACCAGACCAAAAACGCCCTCGCCCTCTCCAGCCGCCACGCCGCCATCATGGTGACCGACGCCGACGCGCCCGCCAAACTGGTGGACACCATGCTCGCCACGGTGAAGGACTCCGAGAAGCTCCATGCGCTCAGCGCCAATGTGGAGCGTATGGCCCTGCTCAATTCCGCAGAACATATCGTGGACGAAGTGATGAAGATAATTTCTGATAAATAAACGCTAACTAAATTAATATATTAATATAGAAGAAGATGAAAGATTTTGAATCGATATATTTTGTGGGAGCTGGCGGCATTGGCATGGCTGCCCTCGAACGCTATTTCCTCGCCAAAGGCAAAAAAGTGGCGGGCTACGACCGCACTCCGAGCGACCTGACCCGCGCCCTGCAGAAAGAGGGCGTGGAAATTGCCTTCGATGAGAACCCCGATCTCATTCCACCCTACTGCCGAAGCAAAGAGAACACGCTCGTGGTATATACCCCAGCCATACCAGAGAGCCACGCCGGCCTGAAATGGTTTCGCGAGAATGGCTTCGAGGTGGTGAAGCGCGCCAAAGTGCTGGGTGTGGTCACCGAGCACAGCAAAGGGCTCTGCTTCGCCGGCACACACGGCAAGACCACCACATCGAGCATGGCCGCCCACATTTTGGAAGTGTCGGGCATTGGCTGCAACGCATTCTTAGGCGGTGTGCTCCGCAACTATGGCAGCAACTTCCTGCTGTCGGACACCAGTCCCTACTCGGTGATTGAGGCCGACGAGTTCGACCGTTCTTTCCACCAGTTGAGCCCATACATCGCAGTGATCACCTCCACCGACCCCGACCACCTCGACATCTATGGCAACTATGCGAACTACCTGGAGAGTTTCGCCCACTTCACCGAACTTGTGCGCCCCGGCGGCGCGCTGATTGTGCACACCGGGCTCAAGCTGAAGCCACGGCCACAGGAGGGCGTGGCCACCTATTCCTATGCGCTCGACGAGGGCGACTTCCACGCCACCAACATTCGGAAGGGCGACGGTGAAATTGTGTTCGACTTCGTTACACCCACCGAGGTCATCACCGACATCAACCTCGGCGTGCCCGTCGATATCAACATAGAGAACGCCGTGGCGGCCATGGCGGCCTGCTGGCTCATCAAAGTGCCTGCCGAAGCCATCAAGAAGGCCATCGCATCGTTTATGGGCCCGAAACGCCGATTTGAATTCTGGCTGAAGGAGAACGGCAAGGTGGTGATCGACGACTATGCACACCACCCCGATGAGCTGAAAGCGTCGATTCGCTCAGTGAGAGACCTGTATCCGGGCAAGAAGTTGAGCGTGATTTTCCAGCCCCACCTCTACACCCGCACCCGCGATTTCGCCCACCAGTTCGCAGAGGCGCTCTCCATGGCCGACGAACTGCTGCTGCTGCCCATCTATCCTGCCCGAGAGCAGCCTATCGAGGGCGTGACAAGCGAAATCATTCTGAAAGACGTGACTTGTCCTAACAAGAAGATTTACAGCAAGGAAAACTTGCTTAAATCGCTGCAAAATCTTAACTTTGAAGTGTTATTGACCGCTGGCGCAGGCGACATCGTGAACCTGCTGCCACAAATCTGTGAGGAAGTAAAAAAACAAAAGCATTGAAATTAGCTCGCATCATCATCATCTTCGTGCTCGCAAGCTTTTTGCTGTGGGGAATTTTCTGGGCAAAAGGCAAAGCAGGCCAGCAGGTGTGCAAAAAGGTGGACATTCAAATCGAGAACTTCGACAGTTCCACCTTTGTGAACCCTGAGGGCGTGATGCAATATTTAGACCAGTGCCACTTGCATCTGAAAGGCGTGCCCATGGCCGACATCAACCTGGCTGAAGTGGAGCAAGCTCTCGCCAAGTCGCCCTACCTGGAGTCGGGCGAGTGTGTGAAGACCGACGATGGTGTGCTGCTGGTGAAAGTGCGTCAGTTGGTGCCGGTGATGCGCGTGATCGACGGCGACAGAATGTACTACGTGAACCGTGAAGGCAAGCAAATGCCCACCTCCACCTCATTCAGCTGCGATGTGCCCATCGTGAAGGGGCACTTCACCGCCGCCTATCCTCCACAGCGCCTGATTCCGCTCATCAATTATGTGCGGTCCGACTCCACGCTCAATGCCCTCGTGGCGATGCTCGATTTCCACGACCCCAACAACATATACATGGTGCCCAACATCGCGGGCCATGTGGTGAACCTTGGCGATGCGTCGGGGTATGAAAACAAGTTCAAGAAGCTGCTGCTCTTCTACCGCAAGGTGATGCCCGAAAAAGGCTGGAACACCTACGACACCATATCGGTGAAGTGGAGCCACCAGGTGGTGGGCAACTTGCGCAACAAGAAGGTGGCGATTGAGCAAATCGACACCACCTCCGTTGAAGACAATGAGAGCACACGCCCCGACGACGAGACCGCAAGGCTGGCTCAACCCGAACAGACCGAAGTGGCAAGCAAGGCCGAAAGAGAGCCAGAAAAGCCTCTGGCGGAAAAGAGGGAGAAGAAGCGAGCCACCACCGACAAGGCTACGGAAAAGAAGCCCAAGGCCGCAGAAAAAAGCGAGAAAAAGAGTGATGCCTCAGCGCAGAAGCCGGTGAAGAAGAAAAAGACCGACGACGGCAAAAAGGCCCCCGACAAGAAGAAGAAATAACAGACAACGAACCCCATCATTATATATAACCCACTTACATTTATGGAGAATAACCATATGGAAAATAACCAACTTATCGTGGCGATTGAAATCGGCAGCACCAAAATTGTGGGTGCCATTGCCGAAAAGAGCGCAACAGGCTACCTGAGCGTAAACCACCTTGAAGAAGAGAAACTCACCAACTGTGTGCGATACGGCTGCGTGCAGAATGTGGAGAACACTAAAAGCGCTATCGTGCGCATCGTGAAAAAACTTGAGAATAAAATCGACGGCGACATCACTGATGTGTATGTAGGCATCAACGGACGCTCGCTACATTCCGTACCCACAGAAATCGACCGCAACCTCAATATCGCGGAGTCAATCACCAAGCAAAATATCGAAAACCTCAAGAATAGTGCTTTCAAAGAGCCTATCACATCATACGACCCCATCGACATTGTGCCACAGGCCTACTACGTGGACAACAAGGAGAACCCCAATCCCGTGGGCTGCTGTGGCAGCAGCATCACCATCAAGTTTAACCGCATCGTGGCTAAGCCCACGCTCAAGCTCAATCTGGAGCGCGCTATGGGTGCACTGAAGGTGAAGAAGTTCCTGGTCACCTCGCTGGCCATGGCTGAAACCATTCTCACGGAGGAGGAGCGCACCTTAGGCTGTATGCTCGTGGACATGGGCGCCGAAACCACCACCGTCACCATCTACAAGAACGGGGCGCTGAACTATATGGCCACGCTCCCCATGGGTGGGCGCAACCTCACGCGCGACCTCGTGAACGGACTGCAAAACACCACCGAGGAAAAGGCGGAAATGGTAAAGAAGAACATTGCCGAGCCACTCAACATCGAGGCGGTGGACCTGCCTATCGACGGCATCAGCTCCAAGGCTGCCATCAACTATATCATTTCGCGCACCAGCGAAATCATCACCAATGTGAACAAGCAAATTGAATATGCCCACCTTCAGCCTTCCGATGTGAAGACAATCGTGCTTGTGGGCGGCGCCGCCAAGCTGAAGGGGCTGCAGGCCGAGTTCAAGGAAAAGACGAAAATCGAAACGCGAATGGGCACCACGCCTTCCACCATCAATATCCTCAACCACGAAATCAACAAATTTGAGCATATCGAGGTGTTTGCACTGCTCGACAAGGCCGCTTCCATCATAGCCGACGGTGCCACCTGTGTGCGCCGCCACAACTTCACCCCCATGGACGGGCCCACTATCGCCACTGACGGCAGTAGCCCCAAGACTACCGAGGAGAAGCAGGACAAGCCTGAGGAGAAAAAGCCTAAAAAGAAAGGCTTCTTCGGCCGGTTCAGAGACACGCTTGAAGGCCTCATGAGCGAGGAGGAAGAATAAAGCATGCTCACAGTAATTTACAGCAAAAAAACTAAATCCATTTTCTAACGATAATTCACCACAATATGCCAGAAGATAAAGATATTTTCAATGAGATAGACAAGGATTCTGGGTTTGCACCAGAAGCAGGTAAGCCCGAATCGCTCGCGCTTCCCACAATCATCAAGGTTGTGGGCGTGGGCGGCGGCGGCAGCAACGCCATCAACCACATGTATAAGCAAAACGTGAACGGCGTGTCGTTCGTTGTGCTCAACACCGACCGCCAGGCGCTCAACAATTCCCCCGTGCCCGAGCGATTGCTCATCGGCCCCAAAACCACCAACGGCCTTGGCGCTGGCAATAAGCCTGAGGTGGCACAGCAGGCCGCCCTGGAGAGCGCCGACGACATCAGCGCCCTCTTCGACGACGACACCAAAATGGTGTTTATCACCGCAGGCATGGGCGGTGGCACGGGCACCGGCGCAGCGCCAGTAGTGGCCAAAATCGCACGCGACAAGGGCATCCTCACCATCGGCATCGTCACCATTCCATTCCTCTTTGAGGGACAGCGCAAAATTCTGAAAGCGCTTGCCGGCGCCGACGAGATGCAGAAGTATGTGGATGCGCTGCTCATCATTAACAACGAACGCCTCACCGAAATATACCCCGACCTCGACTTCGACAACGCTTTCGGTAAGGCCGACGACACGCTGTCGATAGCCGCAAGGAGTATTTCTGAACTGATCACCACCGAGGGCCGCATCAACCTCGACTTCAACGACGTGAACACCACGCTGCGCGATGGCGGTGTGGCTGTAATCAGCACGGGCTACGGCGAGGGCGACAAGCGTGTGACCAAGGCTATTGAAGACGCGCTCAACTCTCCGCTGCTGAAAAACCGCGATGTGTATGGCTCGAAAACCATTCTGGTGAACATCTACTACTCGCGCCAGGCACAGCAGTCGTTCAAGATGGAGGAGGTGAACGAGATGAGCCGATTCATGACCAATTTCAGCCCAGATGTGGATGTGATTTGGGGTGTGGCTTACGACGACACGCTCGACGACAAGGTGAAAATCACCATTCTTGCCGCTGGATTCGATGTGTCGCTCGCTGCCGACATTCCTCCTAAAAAGGTGGCTAAAGAGCCTAAAAAGACCCCATCGGCCGACGACAACCAAAAGCGCCTCGAGGAGGAGTATGGCGGCAAGGTGACCCAGGCACAGATTGAGCGCGCCGAGGCCAAGGTGTTTGTGTTCAAGCCCGACGACCTCGACAACGACGACATCATCGACCTCTTTGAGAAAACGCCCACCTACAACCGCGACCAGAAGTTTAAGAACCTGGTGGAAGAAAAACGGAAGGCCGCACCGGTCTCACGGCAGGAGCAAAACACCTCCGCAGAGCCCAAGAGGGGCACCGGCACCATCAGTTTCGGATAACGGAAATCAGAATTGCGGTAGGGACGTGGCATGCCACGTCCGCCCCAGGTGTAGAATATAATACGAAGTTAAGAAGTATAATACGAAGTTAAGAAGTTAGAAGAAGTTAGGGAAGTTAAGACGATTGTAGAAGCTGATTCGCTTTAGCTGATGGCCAAATGGCAAAAGAAAAGTGCAAATCATCAGCATGGCAGAAAAAGCAATCGTCCTAACTTCTTAAACTTCTCTAACTTCTTAACTTCTAACCTCTAATTTCTAACTTCTAATCTCTAATTTATGATTTCTTAAAAAAATTATGTAATTTTGCGTGATAATTAATACAAGGATAAAATGCTAACATTACAACTTATCAACGAAAATCCTGAGGAAGTGATCAAGCGATTGGCTGTAAAGCAATTCGATGGTCGCGAACCTATCATGCGTGTAGTTGAACTCGACAAGCAACGCAAGCAAAATCAGAAACTGCGCGACGACAATGCCGCACAACTCAATAAGATGGCCGCCCAAATCGGCGCGCTCATGAAGCAAGGCAAAAAAGACGAGGCCACAGAAGCCAAGCAAAAGGTGGCTGAGATGAAAGCTGCCGGCAAGGAAATCGACGACAAGCTCTCTGCCATTGAGGGCGAAATCCGCGAAATTCTCCTCTCGGTGCCTAACGTGCCCTACAAGGGTGTGCCCGAAGGCAAGACTGCCGAAGACAATGTGGTGGAAAAAGTGGGCGGACCTATGCCAAACCTCGGTGAGGACGCTCTTCCACACTGGGAACTCGCCAAGAAATACAATATCATCGACTTCGACCTCGGTGTGAAGATTACAGGCGCTGGCTTCCCCGTTTATATCGGCAAGGGTGCACGTATGCAGCGTGCGCTCATACAGTTCTTCCTCGACGAGGCCAACAAGGCCGGCTACACCGAAATTCAGCCTCCCTATGTGGTGAACGAGGCTTCTGGCCTGGGCACTGGCCAACTTCCCGACAAGGAAGGCCAGATGTATCACTGCGAGGTGGACGACTTCTACCTGATTCCTACCGCTGAAGTGCCTGTCACCAACATCTACCGCGATGTGATTATCCCTGCCGAGAGCCTGCCCAAGAAAAATTGTGCCTACAGCGCATGCTTCCGCCGTGAAGCCGGCAGCTACGGCAAGGACGTGCGCGGCCTGAACCGCCTGCACCAGTTCGACAAGGTGGAAATCGTGCGCATTGAAAAGCCTGAGAACTCCTACGCTGCACTGGAAGATATGAAGGACCACGTGCAAGGCCTGCTCGAGAAACTCGGTCTGCCTTGGCACATTCTTCGCCTTTGCGGTGGTGATATGAGCTTCACCTCAGCCATCACCTTCGACTTTGAAGTGTGGAGCGGCGCACAGAAGCGCTGGCTGGAAGTGAGCTCTGTGTCGAATTTCGAGACCTATCAGGCCAACCGCCTGAAATGCCGCTACCGTGGCGAAGACAAGAAGACTCACCTCTGCCACACCCTCAACGGTTCGGCACTGGCTCTGCCCCGCATTATGGCTGCACTGCTCGAAAACAACCAAACTCCTGAAGGCATCAAGGTGCCGGAAGTGCTCCAGAAATACACTGGCTTCGACATGATCGACTAATCAAAGCAAAATCATATATGCTAACCCATAGGGGAGTGGCACCGTTACAGAGTGCCGCTCCCCTTTTTTCACCCACTTTCCACGCTCCCCTATTCGTCAAAACTGTGACATGTCACAAAAATAGCGAATACACATTTCACATGACGTAAAGATGGTCAGTGGTGAAGGCATGAGGTTGTGTGATTAAAAATGGTTCAACATTAAGCCTCTTTTACACCGCCAAATTTGTATATTCATCTGGATTACAAAAAGATAGGCGAACGCGGCATGCCGCGTCCCTACAACTCACACAAGATTTTAAAAGATTTTAAAAGGATGAGGGGAAAAAGGGCAAGAATTGATGCTGCGTAGTAACACTTACACAGAAAAAAGAGAATAGTAAAGACATTAACGAAGCAGATGTCTTTGTAGGGACGCACGGTCCGTGAGTACAATATGTTTTAGATTTTAATGAAGTACATAATTTGCCTATAAATAATAATCAATAATTAAAGTTAAAGGAAAGGCGGCCCCCATGGATTCTGGGAGCCGCCTTTGGTTATGGATTGCTAAGCGCGGTTGCCGCACACTCGCGAAGGTGCGGTAGCGCGCATTTTTCTATTCATCAGAATGGAGGCCTGCCGCCGCCCGGTGGTGGTCCGCTTGGCCTGCCGCCAGGACCGCCAGGACCATCGGGGCCACGGCGATCGTCACCGTCCCAACCGTTATTTTGCGTGGGCTGCTTGCCCTTGGCAAAGGTGGTGAAGCGATAGGTGAAGGTGAGCATAGCGTAACGCGTGAGAGAGTTGTAGAATGTGTCCTGAATGTAGTTGGCAGTGACTGAGCGACTGATATTCTTTTTCTGCTGAAGGATATCAAACACACTGAGCTGCACGCTTGCTGTGCGGTCGCGGAGGAACTGGCAGCCTAATGAGGCGTTCCAAATCCATTGCTTGGAGTCGTAGCCCGAAGCCATACCGGAAGTGGCGCTGAAGCTCAAATCGGTGCTGAGCACGAGGCCGAAAGGCGCAGAGAAGGTGCCGTTAAACATACCGCCATAGGTGTGCACATTGCGGTTGTTCGACACGTTCACGGTGTTGTGCGTGGTCTGGAAACTATAGCGTGGGCGCAGTTCCAAGTCGAACATCGAGTTGCGGAACGCAAGTCCAGGCGAGAGGTTCACGTTGAAAGTGCCGCTGGTGTTCAGTTCGCCATTGTTGTAGCCCTTTGTGGAAGAGTAGCGCGCAAACAGGTGGTTGCTGAAATACCACACCTTGCTGGCCCCGAACGGGAAACTCACCATATTCATAGCCATAGCGTCCCACACGCCATTCACATTGTCGTAGGTGGTGGTGCGTCCGCCCGTTGATGAGTCGTAGGTGGTTTTGCTGATGATGCTGTTCTGCGAGAAGTTCACCCCAATCATCGCCATAATGCTGCGCTGGCTGCGCTGGCCAAAATCGCCGAAGCGCAAGTTGATGCGATGCGTGAAAGTGGCTTTCAGATTAGGATTACCCACGGTGATGCTGAGCGGGTTCGACTCATCGGCCACAGGCTGGAGCTGAGTGAGCGAAGGCTCGCTGGTGCGCATACGGTAGTCGAATGCGAGGTTACGCGTCTTGCTGAACTTATAGCGGAAGCGGGCAAATGGCGCCACCGACCACGACCATCGTGCGGCTATATCGCGTGCGGCGTTCATCAAGTCGTGGCTTTTCGACATCGCCGAGTTCACCGAGAAGCCCACATTCAGGTTGTAGGCCTTGCGCACCTGGCGGAAGCCCACTTCAAACGACTGGTTGTAGTAGGTGTTGCGGAAGCGGTTGCTCTGGCTTTCGTTGAGCACACGCTCTATATCCTGCCCCAAGTCGTAGTTGATCAGCTGCGTGAGCAGTTGTCCGTCCACAAGGGCATAGGAGCCATACTGGGTGGAGAAATAGTTGCGCAGGTTCTGGTCGGTAAGCACATCGTAAATCACCGCGTTGGGGTTGTAGCCCATCACGGGCTGAGTGCCACTGCTGTTCTGCTGAAGGTCGAACACCAGCTTATTGGCGCGGCTGTACTTATAATTGCCCTTATAGGCGAAAGTGAGGTAGCGCGCATTCTTCACATTGCCGAGCGGCTCAGTCCAGGTGAGGCGTCCATTCACCGTGTTGGTATTGCGGTGATTCTCGTAGATCTGGTCAATCGTCTCATCGGGGTCGGCCTTCAAAAAGTAGGTGTTCTGCGTGTAGGTGTTGCCGTCTTCATTGGTGCGGCTGTATTTATAGCGCACCTGCGCGCTGTAGCTGCGCCCCGGGTGGTTTTTAAACTTGTGGGTGAACACCAGTTGTCCGCCTATGTCGAAGCCCTTGCCATCGTTGTGGTAATTGCTCAAACTGCGGTTCACGGCAGTGAGCGCCGCATCGCCTGCGCGGGTCATCGACGAGTCGCTCTTGGCGCTGTTGCTGAAATTGAACGACAGGTTGGGGCGGAACTCCAGCGTGTTGCAAGAGTCAGGCTGCCACTGTATGCGGAAATTGGCGCGCACATTGTGTCCCTTGGCGCGAGAGGCAGAGGCCGAGTTGTAGTAGCTCGTGGAATCGGGGAAAATGTAGCGGCGGTCGCTGCTCGTGATCACCTTTCGGTCGGTGTGGTTGTAGCTCACATTACCGCCTGCACGGAATTTATCGCTGTTTTTGCTGCCCACATTGAAGTTGAAGCCAAGGTTCTGGCTGGTGGTGATGCCATTGTTGTTGCCAAAGCGCGAGAAGCGTGATTCGCCGTCGTCGGTAAAGTTCTGGCTGTTCACATTGTTGCCTCCGCCCAGCAGCGTAAACTGGTTGCCGTCGGCAAAATAGTTGGCCACGAAGTTACCGGTATAGCGGTCGTTGGTGCCATAGCCAGCCGTGGCGTTGCCAAACCAGCCATTGTTCATACCCTTCTTCACCGTGAGGTTGATGACGGTTTCGTCCTCACCGTCGTCCACGCCCGTGAGCCGTGCCAAGTCGCTCTTTCGGTCGATCACCTGGAGCTTGTTCACCATGTCGGCAGGGATATTTTTCGACGCCATCTTCGGGTCGTCGCTGAAAAACTCCTTACCGTCGATGAGGATTTTCGTCACCTCCTTGCCATTGGCGGTGATTTTACCGTCGCTGCTCACCTCCACGCCAGGCATACGCTTCAAGATGTCTTCCACCACGGCGTTGGCCTGTGTCTTGTAGGTGTCGGCATTGTATTCGATGGTGTCCTCCTTCACCGTGATAGGCGTTTTCACGCCGGTTACCACGGCTTCTTTCAGCATAATGCCTTCCACCTTCATCGGAATCACGCCGAAATTCACGCCACGGCCGCCTTTTTCCACGGTCACACGGCGTGTGGCATCGTCATAGCCCAAATAGGAGCACTTCACCACATAATGGCCAGGCGGCACATCGGTGAGGTTGAAAAGCCCGTTGCCATCGGTCACCGTGCCTTTCACAAAAGAGCTGTCCTTGTTGGCCTTCAGCAGTTTCACCGTGGCGGCGATGAGCGGCAACGAGTCGCTGGCATCCACCAGCAGGCCGTTGAGCGTGGAAGCCGCTTGTGCGGCCACAGCCATACACACCACAGTGAGGGTCGTCAATAGTTTCTTCATTCTTATATATGTTTTTTTAGTATTGCAAAATTAAGCACTCCACCCCACCTCCACAAATAAAACCTACCACTCCCCACATTTTATAGACAAAGAGGCGAAAAAGCCGTTTCAACCCACACGCTCAGGCTTTAGCGCAATATGGGCCAGGCGAAGTGGTTGATTTGATCGTCGATAGCGGCGTGGCTGCCGCCAAGATAGGTGTCGAGCAAATCGTAGAACTCTTGTGAATGGTTGTGGTGGGTGAGGTGCGCAAGCTCGTGGCACACCACGCCCTGCACAAGCGGCTCCGGCATGAGCATCAGGAAGCGCGAGAGCTGTATCACGCCCTGCGATGTGCAGTGGCCCAACTTGCGCTTGCCCCGCCCTATCTCAAAACGCACGGGGCGCAGTCCCAGCCGGTCGGCCTCAGTCCATGCATAGGGAATGAGGTGACGCTCAGCGGCAGGGACGAGCAGTTTTGTTATCACCGATGAGATGTTGCGCAGAATGGTGGCACTGGCGAAATCCACACCGGCAGGCAGATGCACATACATTGCGGCGATGTCGCCACGCTGGCAGCCACAGGCTATTTGGTTTTGCAGCCGCGCATCGGTGGTGATGGTGATGGCGGAGCGGAAACACGGTATCACCTGCCCTTCATAAAAAGAAAGGCAGCCTCTGTTCAACTGTCGGATTTTCTCCCTGTTGTCATCAACCATCTTCAGCACATCAGCCGGAGGCACGCCGTACGGCACCACCATTTGCGGAAGACCGTCTCTCCACTTGAATCTAATCATTTTGATGCCTCGCCTCACATACACCTGTATGCGGCCAAACTCCTCGTCGTCGAAATAGCATTTCATCGTAGCCTACTCCTCCCCTCTGTTATCACGTCCCCACATCAGTTTTGAACGAAGCACGCGCGCAAAGCGGTGCCCCTTGAGCATAATCACTTTGGTGGGGAATGGTGCCTTGCCTATGCGCAGCGTGGTGCCGCTGGGCAAGTCGATGGTTTCGCCATCTACGCTCACCTGAAACATTTGCGCACGGCTGCGCACGGTCACCCTCAGCATCGAGGTGTCGGCAAACACCACCGGGCGCATGGTGAGGGCATGAGGGGAGATGGGCGAGAGCACGAAGCAGTGCGAGAGCGGATGGAGTATCGGGCCGCCCACACTCAGATTATACGCCGTGGAGCCCGTGGGGGTGCTCAGCAGCAGACCGTCGCCATTAAACGAGGTGAGCGCCACATCGTCGAGGCTCACGTCCACTTTCACGGTGGAGGAGGTGTCCTGGCGGAGCACCGCCACCTCATTGAGCGCGAATGGCCGCGCTATGCCGAAGCCCGGTGGGAGCATCAACTGGAGCATCGACCGGTTCTCTATATCGTAGTCGGCAGTGAGCAGACACTTCACCACACCTGTGGCCTCGCTGATGTCGGCAGTGGTCAAATAGCCCAAATGACCGGCGTTCAGCCCCATGATGGGGACACCCTGGGGTGCCACCTCCTGGGCGGTGCGCAGGAATGTGCCGTCTCCACCGATGCTGATGGCCACATCGGCCTGCACCCCGGAGCCGGCGGAGAGGGCACGCACTGGCGGCATACCGTCGCCGATTTCACGGTGCAGAAAATCCACATACGCCTGCTCGCCCCACAGCTGCGCGCCCGAGGCGTGAAGCTGGGCAAGCAGCGCAGTCACGCCCTGGAGGGTATCGTGCTGGAATTCATTGCCAAAAATCGCTATCTTCATTTTTCCTTTATTCATTTTCGGTTTTGCAAAAAGAGCGGGATTAGTCTATTTAAGCAAATTTTGCTTTTATTTCTCTCCAATTCTTTTTATATTTGCAAATTAATATGAGATATGGCAAATATACGATTTTTTTCGCAAAACCACATCATGCGGTGCCATATCGCATGAAAATATAACAAACTCAACACACACATTACACAGACAGAGAGAGATGGTAAATTTAAGTGTAAATATCAATAAAGTGGCCACGCTGCGCAACGCTCGTGGCGGCAATGTGCCCAACGTGGAGAAAGTGGCTATCGACTGCGAGCGGTTTGGTGCCGACGGTATCACGGTGCACCCCCGCCCCGACGAGCGCCACATCAAGCACGACGATGTGTTTGCGCTCCGTCCGCTCATACGCACAGAGTTCAACATTGAGGGCTATCCCAGCGACGACTTCATGAAGCTGGTGCTTCTGGCAAGGCCTTCGCAGGTGACACTCGTGCCCGACGCGCCCGACGCGCTCACCTCATCGGCAGGCTGGGTGGTGGCCGACCACCTGGAATTTCTCACGGGCATCGTTGACCGCCTGAAGGAGGCCGGTATCCGCACCAGCATTTTCGTGGGCACCGACGAGGACAACATACGCCTTGCCGCCAAAACCGGCGCCGACCGGGTGGAACTTTACACCGAGCCATACGCACAAATGTATGCCACCAACCCTGAAGAGGCAGTGGCACCCTTCACCCGCGCCGCAGAGGCAGCCCACAAGGTGGGTCTCGGACTGAACGCCGGCCACGACCTGAACCTCGAAAACCTCAAGTATTTCAAGGAGCATGTGCCTCACCTGCTGGAGGTGTCGATTGGTCACAGCCTGATCAGCGACGCGCTGTATATGGGGCTCGAAAACACGATCAAGGCCTACAAGGAATGCCTGAAGTGACATAATTTTTGAATATAATCATCAAAAACCAAAACTATAACTACAGAAAATGACAGCACTTAACATGATTTTGGCACAAGCTGCCACTGCAGCCAACGCATCAGCCACCACCGTGGCAAATGAGAGCTTATGGGACCTCACGCTCAAGGGCGGATGGATTATGATTCCATTGGCACTGCTCGCCATCGTGAGTATCTATATCTTCTTCGAGCGCACCATCGCCATTTCGGGCGCAAGCCATGAGAACAAGGATTTTATGCAAAACATCAAGACGTATATCCACAATGGCCAGATCGACGAGGCGCGCAAGCTCTGCCAAAGCACCAACACGCCTTCAAGCCGAATGATTGAAAAGGGCATATCACGCATCGGAAGGCCCATGAACGATGTGCTGGTGGCTGTGGAAAATGTGGGCAACATTGAAATCAGCAAACTGGAAAAGGGATTTTCTTGGCTCGCCACCACCGCTGCCGGAGCGCCTATGCTTGGCTTCCTCGGCACCGTTACCGGTATGGTGCAGGCGTTTATGGCGCTGGCCGGCGCAGGGTCAAGCGCTAATGTGACCGTGCTCTCACAAGGCATCTACGAGGCCTTGGTGACCACTGTGGCTGGCTTGATTGTGGGCATCATTGCCATGTTTGCCTACAACTTCCTCTCCAGCCGCGTGAATAAGGTGATGAACAAACTCGAGAGCAGCACCATGGAATTTATGGACCTGCTCAACGAACCCGCTAAATAAAACAACAACACGCTAAGCATTACAGATAATGGCACTAAAACGACAACACGAAACTCTAAGCGCCTTCAGCATGTCGTCGATGACCGACGTGGTGTTCCTGCTGCTGATTTTCTTCATGGTCACGTCCACTTTTGTGTTTCCGTCGGCTCTTGAGGTGAATCTGCCACAGAGCAATCAGACCACGCAGCTGAAGCCGTCGAGCCGCATCTATATCGACAGTCTGCAGCAGATGTGGGTCACTGAGGCCGACTCGCTCAACGAGGGCACTGCGCGCCAAGTGGATGCTACGCAGCTACAGGGATTCCTGCAAAGCGTGAAAAACGGCAGTGACGCCGAGCACCAGTTTGTGGCGCTGCACGCCGACGAGGCCGTGCCTTACGGCAAAATCGTTGAAATCCTCGACATGGGCGCAAAGGTGGGGCTGAAAGTGGTGCTTGCCACCAAGCCTGCCTCCACTGCCTCTGATGGCAATGAGGCCACCGCCGAACAAGATGTAACGCAACCCGCAGCCTCGGCTAACGGCGCTGCCACACAGCAGATTCAATGAACGAAAGAAAAAGTGAAATAATAGCCGCTATCATCACTGCCGTCATCACTGTGGCGGTGCTGCTGTTTATGCTTTGGTATGTGCTCCCCGGTGTGGAGATACCCAAGCAGGAGCAGCCCTACGTGACGATGATGGAAGACGCTGGCGGTGATATGCTCGCGAAACTCGGCGACACGGCCGAGCCCACGGAGAGCGACACGAACGACGACAGTGAACCCGAAACGGCTGAAAACACCGAGACGGGCAACCAGCCTGAGGGCGATGAGCTGCAAGACGCTGGAAAGGTGGCTCCTGAACCACCAAAAAACATCACGCAGAACCGCCCCTCTCCCATGAAGGTGAAGCAGGAAGAGAAGAAGCCTGAGCCTAAAAAACAAACCGGCGCATCAAAACCTAACCCGAAACCCAATGCTAAGGCTGCCAACCAGCGCAGCCAGGGTGCGGCTTCGCAGGAGTCGGAAACCGACAAGCGTATGAAAAACGCTTTCGGCCGAGGTGCAGGCAGTGGCAAAACCCAAGGTTCGCCTAATGGTGGCTCAAGCACGGGCGACATCAATGGCCACGGCACAATCGGCTCTGGCCTCGATGGCTTCACTGGCGAGAGCTGGGGCCGTCCACACAGCCGCTATGCTGGATCAGTGACGGTGAAGGTGACAGTGAACGCCCGCGGAAATGTGATAGCTGCAAGGGCTGTAAACGGCTCAGGTGAAGCCTGGCAGCACAAAGAGGTGCGCGACAATTGCGTAAGAGAATCACTAAAAAGCCGCTTCTCCGTGTCACTCAACCGCACCACCAACGGCGAAGGCACCATCATCTGGCGCTTCAAATAGAAAAAGAGATTAGAAATTAGAAGTTAGAAATTAGAAATTAAGAAATTAAGAAATTAAGAAATTAAGAAGTTCGGAAGTTAAGAAGTTAAGACGAATGTCTAATCACTCACTAACCTCTAACCTCTAACCACTAACTTCTAATTTCTAATTTCTAATTTCTAATTTCTAACTTCTAACTTCTTTTACAAAGCTCACGATTTCGGCTATTACTTGGGGTGCCACTTCGTGAGGGTTACCCACGTAGTCGAGGCTTTTATCCACGCTGTCGCAAGGCTGCATCATGTGGTTGAGCGATGGGTAACGAACCACCTTGGCTTGTGGCACACACGCCTTGATGGCGGAGAGATTCTGGTCGGCATCCACCTGCATATCCATATCACCATTCAGAGCCAACATCGCCACGCGCTTATTCTTCCCTATCGACTTCAGTGCATCAGTGGGGTCGAGACGCACAAAATAACGATACCATGGTGTAGTGAAGGCCTCAATCTGTGCATTCCGCACGTTCACCGGCATCTCAGCCAACAGCAACTTCAGTTTGCGAGCCAGCTCCGTCACATTGTCTTCTGTATCAACCGCGGCAAACACCGCCTCCAAAGTTTCCTTTTTATCTTCCGTGAGCTGGTCACCCACAGCCATCGCCACCTTCTCATTCTGGCGCAGCAGTAAATCCTTACCCTTCACGGCAGGCGCGGCAAGCGTGACAATGAAGCGCGCACCCTTCACCGCATTAAGAATGGCAATCAGTCCGCCTTCGCTGTGGCCAATATAGCCCACGCAGGTGGAATCCACCCCCTTCATAGCTTTAAGCGCACGGAGCATAGCCAAGGCATCGGCAGCAAAAGTGGCGGTGGTTTCATCGCCAGTGGCAGCGCTTGAGCCACCCACACCACGGTCGTCGCAGCGCAGCACAGCTATGCCGTGGCGCGTCAGGCTGTCGGCAATCTGCGCAAAAGGTTTGTGGTCGCCAATCGTCTCGTCGCGGTCATGCGCACCACTGCCCGTGAGCATCACCACGGCAGGAAAAGGCCCTGTGCCCTGTGGCAGCGAGAAAGTGCCTGCCAAATGCACACCATTGCCAGCGTCGATGGTCACCTCGGTCTCTTGATAGGGCTTGGGGGCGGCAGCCTGTTTCACCACGCGCTTCAGCATGAGCGGAAGCGTCTGCCCCATCTGCGAGAAAACGCCCTCCAACTGAGCGCCATCGTGGGTGAGCACAGCCTTGTAGGTGGCTCCGATAGCCGTCACCGCCACAGAGAGCGAATCACCACTCACAGAGGCTGTGCAAGGAATACCGGTGGCACCCTGCATCGGACTGTCGAGCGTGCAAGCGTAGGCATCGCCATGCTGCTGGATATGCAGCACCAGTTTCAGGCTCACAGCGCCCACACTCAAATTACCCGACCACTCGCCGCAAAAGTTGGCGGCCTTCACCGCAAGGCAAGCCACGGCTGCCATCGCGCACAATAAAACCCTTTTCGTCATTCGCATTTTTTAAATAGTTTATTATCGGCAAAGATAATCAAAAATCAGTTTTTTTCGTATCTTTGTGAACGAAACATTTGCAGCCTTCAAGATTACAGAATTATGAGTGAAAACTATATTGTCTCGGCAAGAAAATACCGCCCGGCCAGCTTTTCAACCGTGGTGGGACAGCAATCACTCACCCACACGCTCAAAACAGCCATCGCCAGCGGCAAACTGGCGCATGCCTATCTGTTTTGCGGCCCGCGTGGCGTGGGAAAGACCACCTGTGCGCGTATCTTTGCCAAGGCCATCAACTGCCAGCACCTCACCGCCGACGGCGAGCCGTGCAACGAGTGCGAGTCGTGCCGGGCGTTCAATGAGCAACGCTCCTACAACATCATCGAACTTGATGCCGCCAGCAACAACTCGGTGGACGATATCCGCACCATCGTGGACCAGGTGCGTATTCCGCCACAAGTGGGTAAGTACCGCGTGTTTATCATCGATGAGGTGCACATGCTCACCACCGCGGCATTCAACGCCTTTCTGAAAACGCTGGAAGAGCCGCCCGAATACGCAACCTTCATCTTGGCCACCACCGAGAAGCAGAAAATTATTCCCACCATTCTGTCGAGGTGCCAAATCTACGATTTCGCGCGCATCAAGGTGACCGACATTGTGGAGCAACTGAAATACATCTGCAAAGACCGCGGCGTCACTGCCGACCCGACGGCACTCGGCGTAATCGCGCAGAAGGCCGATGGCGCTATGCGCGACGCCCTGTCGATTTTCGACCAGGTGGCTGCCTCCTGTGAGAGCAATATCACCTACCAGGGCGCCATCGACAACCTCAACGTGCTCGACCACGACTACTATTTTAGGCTCGACGAGGCGTTTCTGAAAAGCGATATTCCCACTGCGCTGCTGATCTACAAGGATATTCGTGAGCGCGGTTTCGACTCGCAATTCTTCATCAACGGACTGGCACAGCACTTCCGCGACCTGATGGTGGCCAGCAACCCACAAACCGCCGTGCTTCTGGAAATGAACGATGAGGTGGCGCAGAAATATGTGCTGGAGGCACAGAAATTCGCACCCACATACTTCTACCGTGTGATGGACCTGTGCAACTTCTGCGACCTCAACTACCGCGATGCCAGCAACAAGCAATTCCTGGTGGAGCTGACGCTCATCAAGATTTGCCAACTGCTGAGCGGACCGATGCCGCCTGCTGGGGGCGACCAGCCACCCGTAAAGAAGATGCAGGCTTCACCGGCTGCCAGTGCCGCACCGGCTCAGCAAGGGGCTTCGGCTGCACCTCGCGCTCAAGCAGCGCAGCAGCCTGCCTCTGCGCCCTCTATGGTGCAGTCGGGTGCAACCCCCTACCGCACACAGGCAAGCGCCATGCCTCAGAGCACCGCTGCCCCCGAGAAGCGCCGCCCTGCCGAAAGGACGGTGCCTCATATCTACATCAACAACAAGGAGCTCGCTGCTGAGGAAGCGGCAAAAAAAGAGGCTGCCACTAAGGCGAACGCCGCTGCGCCCTCCTTCACCGAGAACAAGCCGATCGACCCCGCTCAATTGGCACAGGCCTGGAACGCCTACGCTGAGGCTCACCCCAAGGACGTGATTGTGGCGAATGCCATGCGCCGCGCCGTGCCCACACTGATAGAGGGCACAAAATATAAGATAAAACTTGCCAACGAGGGTGAGGCTGGATTTATGCAGAATAAGCTCACCGACATTCTCAGCCATTTGAGAAACGCGCTTCAAAACAATGCCATTACGATAGAAATAGAACTCGACAAGACCATAAAGACACCCAAAATCATGACTGAACGCGAAATTGTGAACGACATTCTATCACGCCGTCCAGAATTCAAGGACTTCATCAACGATTTTCAGCTCTCGTTCAAGTAACATCGCTCAAACAACCCAGCGAATGTGAGGCATACCTGAGAACACAGGAAAAAATCAAACCAATTCCCAAATTGAAAATTTAATTTAGCGGCAATTCTGCCTCATTTAGGGGTCAGCGAATAATCAGAATTTTGGTCACTGCCGATTCGCTGCCGTCGGCCTGCGACATCAAAACGAAATAGACGCCGCTTTTAGCGCGCTCAGCGCCATCAACGGTGCCGTCCCATGTGCACGACCCACCCACACTTTTCAGCTGCTTCACCACGTTGCCAGATGCGTCGGCAATCTTCACCAGCGAATTGTCCATCAGTCCGCTGATGGTGATCTGGCCGTAATAGTCGGGGCGCACAGGGTTGGGATAAGCCACCACACCGCTGAAATTGCTGCCTGCTGCGGCACTGTTGGTGCGGTAAACCATCATACCGCCGTTAGTGGTCACATACACGGCATTAGAATTAGGGTCGCAGCACACGCGATACACCACATCGCTCAGGAGCGGACTGTTGTCGGTGTTGAACTGCGAAATCACGGTAGTGCCGTCGGCACTCACTAAAAACAGGCCGGAGCCGTTGGTGGCAAGCCACTTGCGGTTGGCGGCATCAACGGTGATATGCGCCACGGCTATGCCATTGAGCAAATAGTCGGCAAGGTTGGTGCCATCGTTGCGAGGCACCTTGATGCGGTTGAGCCGGAAATCGCTCTTAAACGCATCGGCAGGGTTAAACACCAGCACGCCATCATTCGTGCCCATCCACACCCGGCCGTTCTGGTCTTCGGCAAGGGTGTAGATATAGTTCCACGTCACAGCATTGCCGTCCTGGTCGTAGAGCGAGCCGGAGGAATACGATTTGGTGGAAGGCTTCGACGAAGGCGTGCCGCCATCGTTGATAAAGAACAGCATACCGCCATACTCACCGCTCGAAAACACCTTCAGATTGCTGCCTTGCAGCATCAGCATCGAGGAGAACTTGCTCGCCTTGGCCTCTGGCACATTCACGGTAATCCAGTCGGAAGCCTTCACCGTGCTCTGCTCCATCTTAGCCCTGGGCAGCACAAAGAAGTTTTTGCCGATAGGCGCGCTCGACTCAGCCGCCCACAGGTTGCCACCCTTGTCGATAGCAATAGTGGGGTGGCAATAGTAGCCTTGAAGCGCGTGCTCCATAGGAGAGTTCTCCCAGTTGTAATGATTCACCACCTTGCCGGCGGTGATCTTGTGAACGCCATTCCACCAGTTGCCCATAAAGTAAGTGTCGGCCTGAGTAGTGGAAAACACCGGGTAGTAGCTGCCGCCATTCTCAATAGTGGGTGTGGGGGTCACATCGGTCACCGTAACGCCATCGTAGGTGTTCACCCCGGCTGGCAAGTTCTGGTCGTTGACGAAAGTGTTAGGGCCTGTGCTGGTCACATAGAGCAGATGCTGGTCGGTGTTGTAGGTCAGATAATACGGCTTTACAAACGACAGAGCCGCAGGTTTGTAGTAGTTAGCGAGGTCGGTGGCTATGTGAAGCCCCTTCTCCCCCACTGCCCAGAGCGTGCCGTCGCCGCCCTTGTAGGCGCTATACATCTGCTTGCCGCCGTCCACCTTTGTGAGGTTGGCGCCAGTGGCGTCGAGCGTGAGATAACATTCACTTTTGAAGCAGTTGAGCAAATATCCCTTAGGAGTGGCTTGCACATTGTCGGTGGCATAGGGCTGCGATTCGGTGGCCATCAGCGACAGTTCACCCGCCTCATTCACCTGCACAGTGGCAGCGAAAGTCCAGCCAGTGCACACCAGCAGTCGGTTGGTGCCCACCACGCGGAGCCGACCACTGTCGTTATTGACGGTGCCGCCGGCTTTAGGCATTGAGCCGGTGGTGTCGTAGTGCTTGCCCACCTTGCCATACCGGATATCCGACCCCTGGCTCAGCAGCAGATAGCCGTTCATCTCCACCACAGAATTCACCTTCCCGCCGAAGATGCGCGACTCAAGCACCTCCCACTTCTTGTCGTTGAGCACCACATAGCCAAAGTCGGTGGCCACATACACGCGTCCTTGCTGCGTGAAAGTCACATCATTCACCGTTTTCGACTGCGTGAGCGAAGCCGCCTTGATTTCGGGCAGGTTAATCACCGTGCCATCGCTGGTGATCACATCGATGTTGGAGTTGTCATACACCACCATCAAGTAGCCCCGATAGTCGTTATAGTAGATATTGCTCACCGTCACATCATTCAGGTAATTAGCGCGGTTCAGGCTCTCGTTCTCTTTCGTGTCCTTGTCGAAGCGGTAAAGACAGCCGCTCGACAGGTAGTACACCACATCGCCCACGTCCACCACATTCTGCATTTGAGATCCCAAGAATGACGGCAGCACCTGCCATCCAGCCGCAAAGGCTTGAGCCACCCCCACAGCCGCTATCATCAGCGAAAATATCCTTTTCTTCATAGTCATAGGTCGTGAAAAATATTACACCAGCGCGCACACATAGGCGCACCATTCTTCATTAATAACGCCACACCCTCCTAAAAAATTGCACATTAGGCAAAATAAAGGTTCAGCAGAATATTTCGTGGGGACAAACATTGGCGAGACAGCCCCCAAAAGAGATCGGAGAAAAAGAGCGGTGGCAGAGACTCGGTTCAAAGTCTCCGCCACCGCTCTCAATTAATATGCGGCAAGTGAGGACTGCGCGTTAATAGGCAAGGCGAAGGCCTGTTATAGCGTCACGGTGAATCGGACATATACCGCCTCTCACAGAAATACGGCTGTGGGCTGGAAATGCGCTAAAGCCACCGCCACGGACCACACGCCAGTCACCACTTTTGGCCCCTAACGGATTTGTTTGCGGCTTTAAGCTGTAGTCTTCGCGCCAGTCTGCACACCATTCTCGCACATTGCCAGTCATATCATGGATGCCTAATTCATTCGGGGCTTTAGTGCCCACTGGGTGCAAATCTCCACCACTGTTGCCATAATACCATGCCACCTCGTTTATGTTGTTGCTTCCGCTGAATTTGTAGCCCTTCGACTTATTGCCGCCACGGGCCGCATACTCCCACTCGGCCTCGGTGAGAAAGCGAAACTTCTTGCCGGTCAAAGCGTTTAGCTTATTGATGAATGCCTGACATTGCTCCCAGCTCACATTTTCCACCGGCAGATTGTCACCTATCTGGTTTGGCGTATGGAAGGAGCCCATCACAGCTTTCCACAAAGCCTGGGTCACCTCGGTCTTGCCGATGCAGTAGTCGCCGAGCGTTACGCGGTGCGCAGGAGCTATGAATTGCTGATACATAATTGGGTCATCGTCGGCCGGGTCGCCGTCGCGTTCTGGCAAGCGGCCCATGGTGAAAGTGCCGCCAGCCACATGCACCATCTCAAATGTCACGCCATTCACCACAATCGTGTCGTTGGGAAGCTGCGCTTTTTTCACCGTGCGCTGCGCCACAGTGCCAGTGGCCGATTTCACTTTTGCGGTTTGCTTCACCGCCTTTTTTGTTCTCGTCCTCTGTGCCTGAGTTTCCGTAGCGGCCAAGCATGCCAAGCAAGCCACACAGGCAATCATCAATATCCGTTTCATATTCTATAAAAATTTTTCTGTAATCAACTGATTCTTTATCTGCAGCACCACACACCACGCACAAAGAAAACGAGCGTCATCAAAATAGTGGCGCTTACAGAAAGTGCGTATGTCTTGTATTACGGTGGAGAGATGGCTTACTCGCCAGTGTGAAACACGGGAATCTCCCGGCTCAGGCTCTCCTCAAGGGAGATGAGCGTTTCGGTGGCCGCCACGCCCGATATGTGCTGAATGCGGTCGTTGAGCAGCTCCATGAGGTGCTGATTGTCGCGCGCATAGAGTTTCACGAGCATGGTGTAGGGGCCGGTGGTGAAGTGACACTCCACAATCTCAGGTATCTTCTCAAGTTCAGGCACCACGGTGCGGTACATGGAGCCACGCTCCAGCCTGATGCCAATGTAGGTGCAGGTGGAGTAGCCCACCGTTCTGGGATCAACATGATAGCCCGACCCCGTAATCACCTTCATGTCAATCATGCGCTGAATGCGCTGATGCACGGCAGCGCGCGAAACGCCGCACTCCTGCGCCACGTCCTTGGAAGGAATGCGCGCATTTTTCATTATTATCTGAAGAATTTTTCTGTCGAGATTGTCAATTCGCTCCATCGTATCAATTTTTAATTGATTATTTTGTTTTCGCAAATATAGCAAGATTTTCTGGAAAGCCCATCAAAATGTCGCAAAATATTGTGCATAAAAGCCGAATATTGGTGGATTTTGCTCAAAAAAGCAGTGAACGCTTCACTTTTCACTATCTTTTTGCCATCACCATCAAAATCAGGCACCTCGAGCGCACCAGTTCGCTCCGTGGCATTTTTTTTGACGGAATGAAAAGATAGTAGTAATTTTGCCTATAAAATTTAAGAAACGAAGTTTTTTAGCTACAATCACTCAAAATTATTAATTACTACTATAATTTAATTTATTAACAACTACTATCTAAAATTAATTAATTATGAAGCTACATTTACTTTCCTTTGTGGCCTTGATGGGCCTTAGTGTGAGCGCAAACGCTGCCGACGCAGTGGAAGTTCTGCAATCGAGAGTACTCGCTGATGGCGTAACCCAGCAAGAGGTGAAAAACGAAAAAGGCCAGCAGTATCGCCGCTATGTGGGCAAAAACGCTCCAAAAGGTGCACAGGCTGTAACCAACGCCTCATCAACTGACGACGACACCCAACTTTTCTACGAGGGTTTCGAGGGTTTTGCCACCGAGGGTAAAGACTTGAACTGGATTCCTTCTAACTGGTCGAAGAAGATTGCCCCAGGCAATGAGCCTACTGCCGAGATGATTTCACACAACATCAACAACTCTTGGTATTGCTACTACACTGGCGACGGCAATTTCACGCCAAAATCGACCGATGGCGAGTGCGACGCGTTTATCCACTACGGCTACGAGAACAAGCAGTACAACGTGAAGCCTGTGGCACAAGACGAGTGGCTCATCTCCCCTACCGTGAAGATGCAGGAAAGCGGCCAGCACTACCTCGACTTCCTTTTGGCTGCCAGCTATTTCGACTGCTATGATGTGAGCAGCGACTGGGACTGGACCACTATGGCATTCAGCAAACGCGTAAAGGTGAACACCATGAAGGTGATGGCCTCAACCGACGACGGCGCCACCTGGCAGCAGGAGTTCGACTTGGTGGACGATGTGCTTGCCTACAAGACCGACCGTGAATGTTACAACACCGACTTCACCACCTATCTCCGCTATCAGGTGGACGTGAGCGAACTGGCCGGCAAGAATGTGAAATTTGCTTTCCGATATGTTCGTAACGAAGGCGACTGGATTGGCAACTCTATGGCTGTGGATGCTTTCAGAGTGATGCACAAAAATGCCTCATCGGTGACCGACGTGAAGGCCGCTGGAACCACCGTGAGCAAGAACGGCAACACCTTCAATGTGAACGGCGGCGCAAAGGCTGTAGATGTGTATAACGTGGCAGGACAGAAGGTGGCTTCTGTGGCACTTTCGGGCTGTGGCTCCATCGACGCTTCTACCTGGGCCGACGGCATCTACATTTTCCGCTTCTCCGATGGCAGCGCAGTGAAGGTGGCTAAGTAATCAAGCCCCCACCCCCTGCACTTACTACAGGCCATACGAATAAAAGAAACCAGCTTGGCAGCATGAATTTGCGCCAAGCTGGTTCGTTTTTTTATGAGAGCCTAAAGGAGAAGGCTACTGCTTCAGAATAAGATTAATCAGCGCAGTCACATCGCTCACGTCGATTGTGCCGTCGGCATTGAAGTCAAAGGTGTCGTCTTTCTCCACCACGCCTAAAATCATATTAATCTGGTTGGTCACATCAGTCACATCATAGCGTTTCACCTCCGCCTTTTGGGTCACTTTGAGGGTGATGGTGTCGAAGCCGTCGGTGAGCTTGATATTGGCAGTGCGGCTCTTCACGCCATCAGGCAAAGCATCGTAGCCAATCTTCAGCGTGTCGAGCGTAAGGCCGTTCTGCTTGCTCAAGATGCGGCACCAGCCAGCGTCAACCTCCGGATCCTTGTAGCCAAACACCGAATACACCTTCTGCTCTGCCACACCGGCAGTGGCGGGAACCACCACCTCGTCGGTGCCCACAGGAAGCGTGGTGATTACGGAGTGTGCCACCATCGGGAAGATGTAGTAGCTGGTCTGACCGCCTTGGCCGCCTTGGAAATAGCCGGTGAGCGGTGCCCACTTGCCTTTCTTCAGCATGTAGGCGGTGTTGCCCTCGGTGCGGAATTTAGCCATGGCAAACGACACGTTGCACGAGTCGTTCCACTCAGGAACACCATCAACGGTGAACCAGAATTCATCGTCCACCATCTTGGGCTTGGTAAACTGGAATTCGGTGCCCACCAAGTTGGAGCCGTCCACGTCAAGTTCAAACGTGCTCCACCATGCCGACTCTAATTTTTCGCCGGGCAAGCCGTTCTCGCTTTTGCGCAAGTGCACGCCAATGTTGGCAATCTGATCCACCACGCTCGTGGCCTTGTTGGTAACGAAATACACATAGGCGCCATACACCACCAATGGGCGTGAGGGCTTGGAGAAACGTTCGCCATATTCGGTGATGCCCATCTTGTTGCTGCCAGGGAATGTGCCCTCGCCCAAATCGTAGGTGATAGGCACATCGCCAGGCATGATGTTGTTGATGATGGCATCGTATTCAGCCGTCACGTCCATCATGTCGGAGCTGCTGCCGTGTTGATTCTGCACCTGAAGCACTGCAGTCTGCTTGTGCAGGTAGTCGTAGCTCACCTTCGGATTCTGCTCGTTGGAGATAGAAGGCGACGCGCCGGTGAAGGTCCAGTCCCACTTGGTGGGGAACCCTGTGGAGGCATCGGCATATTGCACCGTGGCCAATGGCGCCACCAAAGGCAGGTGGGTGTTGGCTTCACGGAATGTGGCTGGCGGCATAATATGTGCCACAGGTGCCATACCGGTGACGGTGACAAATCCGCTACGGCTCACCGATGAGCGGTTGCCTTGTGCGTCGATCACCATCAGGCTCACATCGTAGGTGCCGTCGGTTGTGTAATACACTTGTGGATTCTGCTCCTTCGACTCTGATGGAGTGCCACCGGGGAATGACCACTGCCACTGCACTGGCTCACCCTGCGAGAGGTCGGCAAACTTCACCACCTCGCCAGTGGCCACATGCACGCCATCTACCGACGACACGCCGGTCACTTCCAGACCGTCGATGGCATAATCGGCCATGTATCCGCCGGTTTTAAAGGTGTCGGTGGTGCCTGGGCCGTAAGTGAAGCGCAACTTCACCTTCTGGCCGGCAAAGGCGCTAAGGTCGGCCTCCACCTGGTGCCATATATTGCCCGTGTGGCCCGATTCCATCGCACTATTCCACAACTCAGTGGAGGTGGCGAAATCATCGGTCGAAACGCTCAATGTGAGCACGGCATAGTCGTTCATCGACTCGCTGAACTTCACATAGGCGTGCAGCACTCCGTTAGAAGGCACCGCCACCTCTGCACTGGTGGCAGTGGCGATGGCGCGGCGGAACACCTGGTAAGGGCCCTCCACATAGAGCGACTGCACATCAGCTGCGTCGATGGCATTGAACGCCTTGTTTTTCAGCGACCACTTCACATAGCCGTCGGCATCGCCCACAAGCGTCCAGCCTGCGGAGCCTTGGTCGAAGTTTTCGCTCCACACCTTCTTCTGCGAAGATGCGCCCTGCACACTGAACGAGGCCTTCAGCTCTCCGCTGGCCTGGGCACGTGAGCGCCTGGGCATGGCCACGGAGGCCGCGCGCTCCACCTTCACCGAGGTGAAAGCGGGGCGTTCAGCCGCGTTGCGTACAGGTTCAGCCACCTGCGCCTGCAGCGACAAAGCCGCAAGCGCGATAGCGAATGATGATAAAAACACTTTTCTCATACTCTTGGTTATTTTTTTAAAAAATTATTTCACAAATTTCACGTGGCTCACATGGCCGTCGGCAGTGGTCACAGTGGCCACATACACGCCTTGGGCAAGATGCGAGAGGTTGAGCTGCGATTCCACATCGGCCTGTGCCACCACTGCGCCATTCACGCCACACACGGTCACTCTGCCCGGCTGAGCCACAATCAGGCTCTGGGCATTGTGGCTATAGTAGCAGGCTGCCATACTGGTGGCTTCGGTAATCCCGGTGGGCACCACGCGCTCAATTTTCACATTCTTCACATAGATGCCCCATGGGTCGGAAGCCTTTTGCTGGAAACCGATATGGTAGATGCCCTCGGCATCCACAGTGAAGTTGACGGTGCGGGTTTCAAACATCGAGAAGGCAATATCCTTGTCGGGGTACTGTGCCAGCACGGCAGCTCCGGCAAAGTCGTCGCCAGTGGCAAGCACCACATTGTAGGCATCGCCATAGCGGCCGCTGTAGCCATGCACGCTGTAGGTGAGCGTGTGGTTGCCCTTCACGGTGTGGAATGGAGGGGTGAACGCGGCATCACCGTCTTTTGCGTTGAATCCGGTGGCCACTGCGGCACTCTTGGCATTGTAGCTCCAAGTCTTGCCGTCGGCGTTAGCGTCGTAGAATTCCCAGATAGCGGCATCGTCCTCACTGTCGAGCGTGGTTTCGTAAGGGAGTTCGAGAGCCTCGCCAAGCACGATGGCATTGGTCTGAGCCACAGCACTCACATCTTCGCCCACTTTTGCCACGATTTCGTAGCTGTATTTAGCCAAAGGCAGCACACTGAGGTCGGTGAACGAGGTGTCGGTGGTGTTTTCTGCCACCACTGCATCGTCGGGCTGGCGAGTGATGGTGTAGGTAAGCGCCTCGGTGTCGATATAGCCACCGTTCACGCCTGTGGTCACAGCGTCGAAAGTGACCACCGGGTGGCCATCGGTCAGAGCAAGCGCTGCATTGGTTGGAGCAAGAGGTTTGTCCTTACCCACCCAGCCGGTAGTGGCAGAAGCCACTGCACTGCGGTTCTTGCCCACGAAAGCGTAAGCCTTGTAGGTATATTTGCCGGCAGTGGCGAGCGAGTCAACATACGACACACGGCCACCCACTTCAGGGTTGGTGGCGGTGGAGATCAAGTCGTTGCCACGATAGAGTTCCACCTTGTCGATGGCCTCGAGGTCGAGTCCGCTTTCAGCCTTTGACGGGTTCACCCAGCTAATGGTAGTGGCGAGCGCGCCTTTCTGGCCAGGCTCAGCCTTAAATTCGCTCACAGCGGTAGGAATCACTTCTGCCTCCTTCACGCTGATGTTGTCGAGGTAGATGGAATAGTTGTTGCTTTCACCCGTCACGTTGAAGCCAAAGTTGAAGCCTCCGTTAGATGGCGCGGTGAAGTAGGCCGTCTTGCCTTCTGTGATGGCGTTTTGAATCAGTTCGCTGAAGAGCTGGGTGGTCTGTGCAGCCACGCTGTCGCCCCTGCCCACATACACAGAGAGCTGCTTGTAGCTGGAGGAGCTGACCGCATTCTCCAGACCGGTATTGAATTTCAGTTCATAGGTCTTGCCTGCCTCCAAGGTGATGGGAGGGGTGATGAGCCACTGGTTGGTGTTGGTGGAAGAGCCCCAGTATTCAACGCATTTTTTCGATGAATTGTATTTCCAGGTGCGAATACCGCCAGAGAGGTTCAGAATGGTGTACATGTCGAGCGAAGAGGCATCATCGAACGATTCGCTGTAAGGCACTTGCAAGCCTTCGCCGGCGCGAACCGTCACACTCTCAGCCACGGCACGGTGGTCGGCGGCCTGTGCCTGCACACCATAGCGGTAATTGCCGAGTGAGGTGACATTGTCTTCATAGGTAGTGCCCACAAATGCCTCATTGAGCACCTCGGAGTCGCGGGTGATGCGGTAAGAGAGTCCGCTCCAGTCCACATAGCCACCGTTGGCGCTCTCGGTGGGGGCAGTGTAGGTGAGGGTCACTTTGTTGCCTTCCACATTGGCGGCAAGGTTAGTGACGGGCTTAGGGGTGTCGGGGCCAATCCAGCCGCTGGTGGCAGATGGCGCAGTGCCTAAGGCTTCGCCATCGGCATTGTAAGCCACCACCGAATAGGTGTAGCGGCCAGGAGCGGCGAGGTTGTTGACCACATAGGTCATGGCCTCACCCTTGGCGCCAGTGAGTGTGGCAATCACATCGGTGCCATGTTTCACCTTCACGCCGCTGAATTTGGCGAGGTCGTTGCCATCGGTGTCCTTTGTGGGATTAGTCCAGGAGATGGTGGCATACATGGCTCCATTCTCTCCGGCAGTGACTTTGAGGTCGGACACGTGCGCTGGCACTGGCGCCACTTTCTTCACCACAAACTTCTGGAAACCGCAGTCGCCATTGTAGCTCGACGAGGTCAAGTGAATGGCAAAGTAGTAGTTGCCGGCATCAGTCACCGAGATGGTGCCGGTGGTGGCGGTGTAGAGTTTGCTCTTATAGGCATTATCGGTGGCAAAAACGGTGGTTTGCGCCTCAACAGTGGCAGCATTGCCGAAGGTGAGGTCGAAAGCCTGCTTGTCGGAGCTGTACTTGGAGCGCTGCACCACATAGCCGCTCACTTCGTATTTGCCTGGTTCAAGATACAGCGAGGGCGAAATCAGCCAGTCGTTGGCCGCATTTTTCCTGTCCTCGGGATAGAGTGCCTCTGAGTCCTTATAGCCCCATGTGTTGGCACTGGTGCTGGCGTTGGCGTCGATTACTGTCCAGCCAGCGAAACTCGCCTCATCGGTGATTTCGAGCGTGGCCGGGAATGTGATCTCGGCTCTGCCCACTGTGGCTGCCAGTAGCACAGCCACCACACTAAGAAGTAAATGTTTCAACATAAAAATAAGTTTGTTACTGTTTATAATTAATCTGTTAAATGTCAAATAGTAGAGTGATATTCTATACAAGATACAAAATTACTATTTTTTTGTATCAATAATGAATAAAACCACAAAAATCAAAGCATATTTCTATCAAATAGCGTTTTTTTGCATCAAATAAACGCCAAAAAGGAAGAAAATCGGCAAATTTCATTAGAAATCCGCATTTTCCATTTGCATTTTTTGCGTTCATTCTTTCATTTTTTTAAATTTGCGCATCAAACACCAAACTTATACAGTTATGAAACATACAATTACACTACTCTTCCTGCTGATGGCTTGGGTGGCGGCAAGTGCGCAGAGCTATCCCTACCTCAGCTTGAAATCAACCGGCGGCAAAGCCACCACGGTGAATACCCAAGGGCTGAAAATCGTGTTCGCCGACGGACAATTAGTGGCCACCGATGCAGGCGGCACTACTACCGCCCTACCTACGATGAGCCTGGCGAGTATGCAGTTTTGCAGCACGGCGGGCAGCACCACGCAAAAGGGCGATGTGAACCACGATGGCAACATCGACGTGAGCGATGTGACGGCCATGATTTCGATGATTCTGGGCGATGTGGCTATCGATCTCGACTCTGCCGACCTCGACAACAACGGCACGATAGATGTGAGCGATGTGACGGCGCTCATCAATCAAATTCTGAACCTGACCGAGAATGTGGAAGCTCTGGCCAAACAGACGATGTGGGTTCATTCGAGCGGACATACCGCATGGGCTTTCACCACTGCCCAAACAGGGGAAATGCTGTTCTCAAGCACGGACACGCTCACGGTGCAGGGCAAAACTTTCGCCGTGGCCTACATCGACAGCATCACTGTGGAGGCCAATGCGGTGCCCGACTACCATGTGCTGGTGAACTATGCTGGCAGCAGTGCGTCAGCCACGGTGAGTGGCAACATTGCGTCGCACATCTCCACGATGGTGGACGGTGCGCATGTGACGGTGGCGCAGGACGCTTCGGTGGACAAGGAATACACCTACACGCTGTGTGGCAGCAGCACCGACGGGTCGTTCACCCAAAACGGCAGCTATAAATCCACGCTTGTGCTTGATGGGGTGAGTCTCTGCAACCCAAGCGGCGGCGCAGTGGCCATCAACACGGGCAAGCGTGTGGCGGTGCAGCTTGCCGATGGCACCACCAATACGTTCACCGATGGCACTGGCGGCAGCCAGAAAGCGGCTATCTACTTTTCGGGTCACCCGGAATTTGAGGGTGGCGGCACGCTGAACGTGACGGGCAACAGCAAACATGCCATCGCTGCCAAGGAATATCTGCAACTGAAGAAATCCACGGGCACTATCAATATTTTGGGCGCGGTAAGCGACGGCATACACTGTGGCAAAGGAAAGGCTGGCGACACAAGCAACAATTACTTCCAGATGAATGGCGGCAAGGTGACTATCAGTGGCGTGAAGGGCGACTGCGTTGATGCCGACGACTACGGCTGCATCTACATCAAGGGCGGCACGCTCAATATCACGGTGAGTGCCGACGATGTGACCGGACTGAAGGCCGACTCGGTGTTCAATATGAGCGGTGGTGAGGTGAACATGACCGTGACAGGTAAGCTCTGCCAAGGCATTCGCACTTCATGGACTGGCAATTTCGGGGGCGGCTCCATCACAGGCAAGGTGAGCGGCAACGGCTCTAAGGCCATTAGCGGCAAATGCTTCACCGACTCGAAAAAGACCACACTTGGCGGGGGCTGGCTCAACTTCCTCGGCACCGACGTTACACTCGACATCAGTGGCGGAAGCGTGGTGGAGGGCACCGACACCACGAAGTGCATGGGTATCAAGTGCGACAAGGATATGACGCAGAGCGCGGGCACTATCAAAATCACACTTTCGGGCGATGAGGCCAAAGGGGTGGACGTGGAAGGTGATTTCACGCGCACAGGCGGTGTGCTGGAAATCAATTCTTCCACCAAGACGCCGGCAGTGAAGACCAACGGACAGTTTGAAATGCGCGACGGCGAACTCACGCTCATCTGCACGGGCGAAGAGGCGAATGCGCTGAGCAGCGACGGCGACATCAAGATTCTGGGCGGTTCGGTGGAGATTCGGTGCAGCGGCGCTGGCTCTAAGGGCATCAAGGCCGACGGGGAAATGACTGTGGGCGCTAAAGGCACCACTGGCCCTGTGATGCTCGTTCACACCACCGGCACGAAAAAGACAGGCACGTCGGGCGGCAACTTTGGCGGTGGCTGGCGACCTCCTTTCGGGGGCGGTGGCGGCCATGGCGGTGGCCCCGGTGGCGGTCCTGGTGGTGGATCTTCGGCAAGCGGTGGCTCTCCTAAGGCTATCAAAGTGATGGGCGTGTTCCGTATGTACAGCGGCATGGTAGATGTGTCCACTTCGAGCGAAGGCGGAGAAGGCATCGAGAGCAAGAACACCATGTATTTCGATGGCGGCAAGGTGGTTTCGTATTGCTACGACGACTGCATCAACTGCACGGGCAACATCTATGTGCGTGGCGCATGGCTGATGTGCTATTCTAACGGAAACGATGCCATCGACAGCAACGCCAATGCTGCGGGCGCATTCCAAATCAGCGATGGCGTGGTGGTGGCGGTGACCAGCAAGGGCGGACCGGAAATGGGTATCGACACCGATGGCAACAGCCATATATCCGTAACGGGTGGCTACCTGTTCACCGCCGGAGGTAACCAAGGGGGCGGCGGCTCAAGTTCCACGCTCGGCTCTGCCACCACGCAAGGCTACTACTGGCTCACGGGTAAAAGTTTCAACACGACAAACTACTACACGGTGGCCGACGCCACGGGCAACAACCTATTCACGGTGAAACTCCCATGCAACGTGAGCAATTCATACTCGCTCATTTCTGCCCCTCAAATGAAGAAGGGAAGCTCCTACACGCTTAAATCCAGCACTACAGCACCCTCCGATGCCACAAGCGAGTTTCAAGGGTTCTATCTGGGCAGCTCTGCCGCAGGCACTACCAGCGTGGCATCATTCACCGCTCAATAGCTTGTAGAGAAGTTAGAAGTTAGAAGTTAGAAGTTAGAAATTAGAAATTAGAAGTTAGAGATTAGAGATTAGAGGTTAGTGGTTAGAGAATAATTAGACATTCGTCTTAACTTCAGAACTTCTTAACTTCTTAACTCCCAAATTTCAAACTCCCAAATTTCTAACTTCCAGATTTCTAACTTCTAATCGTTGATAAAGGTTAAATCATTGCAGTTTTTTCCTTGGGCGATGCAGTCTTTTGCGCAATTCCGTTATTAATATAAGGGATAGTGTATAGCTATGCGCATCACAGAACTCATAGAACAAGGCAGGCAAGGCGATGAGAAGGCTCTCACCGCCCTGTATGACCTCTATATTCACCGGGTGACTGAGGCGTGCTCCGCCATTGTGGCCGACATGATTGTGGCGCTGTCGGACGTGCTCAAGTCATACACGCCATTCCATGCCGTGTTCTTCCTCGGTGGCGCCATGCTGCGGCACAGCAACGTGAGTTTTTTGAGGATATTCAAGTCCTCGGCATAGGCTCATGTGGCATTGGTGCTGTTAGCGACACACACGCCAAACCTCGTTTACGGCTCCGTAGGCGAGCTTTTCATCGTGTATGCAAGATTTCCTCCACACTGCTCGCTTTATCGGTCTGTGGGCGCGCTGTGGGCCGCTGCGTGGATTTCTTAGGGCGAAACACTCTTGTCATCTATCTATTCTCCCCCATCTTCACCCTTGCGTGCAAATGGCTGGTGCCTTGGCTTCGGTTCGACCCCACAGGACTTGTGTTCCTATTGGTGTCGCTCATCATTTGCGTATCGGGCAGCATAGCCATCGCCTGGGCGCTCGACGCCACCCGCCTGCCAGCCAAAGTCCTCTCCCGCCCCCTACTATCCACCCCCACAAATAAAGTCACTTTAATATCCAGCAATATAAACAACAGGGACAGGACTACACAAAAGGTAGGGACGCGATACTTCGCGTCCGCCCATCAACAACAATTTGGATTTCTGCAGTATAGGTGGACGCGAAGTCTCGAGAGCACTGATAAAGTGAAAACAACTTGCACATTAACAGTTTTAAGGACGTAATGCCCAATCAGTGGGAGG